>JBMOJD010000020.1:0-42136 GCA_049317025.1 Fimbriimonas sp.
TTTCGCCTAGGATTCGCAAGAAACTGCCCATATAATGAAAGTCGCTATGAAGCGATTTGTGTTTGTTTTCAGTTCTTTGCTTGCTGCCTTTGCAACCTCTGCCCATGCCGCAGATAAGCGGATCAAGAATTTTGCCTCGATGCCCCAAATCTCCCAGAAGCAGAATTTTGAGACCCTTCTGGGCACGACGCCGACTCGGATGAAGTGGTCGGATGGCAAGGCCGTCAAGACTTCGCAGTACGACACGGTTTACAAGGATCATGTCATCCGCTACAACTCGAAGCTGAACTTCTACTTCGTCGCAAAGGAAACGGACCCCGCCGGCGCCGACGTTCGCGAGGCCAACATCTCGGATGTGGCCGAGATCGAGGCCGGTTCTTACCACTGCGCCCCGGCGGCAGCCGCCATGATGCTCCAGTACTACGGTGAGGATTTGGGCTTCGACAAGCTAAAGATCGGGACCACGGCGACGAAAGCCTATATTCACGGCATCTCGATTAAGATGGACACCAACGGCATCGCCGCCGCACCTCCGCTTGGTGACACCGACCCGCGCAAAACGCAGGCGTTTCTGGGGACCCGCACGGCCCTCGTGGTGGGCGCGATCAAGTCGGTGATGAAGGAAGCCAAGGCGACCTACGGCGGAAGTGGCGAGTTCAAAGCGTTTGACCTGGCCGCCTACAAAAAGGCTATCGATGCCGACCGGCCCGTGTACCTCTCGATGCGCAAAGAGAACCAAGCCCTCTCCCACGCCGTGGTAGGAATCGGCTACACCGAGGACGACAAGATCATCGTGCGCGACCCTTGGGAGGACGGCACCGAGCAGATTATTGCGAAGCCCCTCGGCGGAATTCCATTCGCACCCAAGGAGGAAGGTGGCTTGCGCTACAACTCCTACGGTGATGTGTCGATCACAAAGCCAGAGTTTTTCAGCCCGGATTACGCCGACATGCTGGACTTCACACCCGTGCCAGAGCCCGCGAGCATGATCGCACTGGGCATCGGGGCGGTGGCATTGATGCGACGTCGCAAGCCTCGCTGAACCGCCTTCCCGAAGGCCAGCCTCGCTGAACTGTCACAATGAACCCATGCAGTTCATCGTGGATCATGAAGAGCGTTTGGACCGCTACCTAGCGACGGTCATGCCCGAGCATAGCCGGTCCAAACTCGTCAAGTGGATTGACGCCGGCGAGGTCTCGGTCAATGGCGGGGCGACCAAGCCTTCTTTGCTTCTGAAGCTCGGCGATGTCGTCGAGCTTCGCGCTTTGGAAGAATCGGCCCCCCACGACCTTACTCCGTTTGAGATGCCTCTGGAGGTGCTCTTCGAGGACGACGAGATGATGGTGATCAACAAGCCGCGCGGCCTCGCCACGCACCCGGCGGCTTCGCTGAAGGAGCCATCTCTCGTCAATGTGTTGCTTGGCCGCAACACCCATTTGAGTTCGGTCGGCGAGAGTTTCCGTCCCGGGATCGTCCACCGGCTGGATAAGGACACCACGGGTCTTCTGCTTGTAGCCAAGAGCGACCGGGCCCACGTGACCTTGGCGCGGCACATCGAAGAGAAGCTGACGGAGCGGCGGTACTTTGCCGTGGTTCGCGGGTCGATGGAGCAAGAGCGGTTCCGAGTGGATGCGCCGATGGGGCGCGATACGACGAATCGGTTGCGAATGGCAGTGACTGCCAATGGCAAGCCCGCCCTGACCCACGGCCGGACCGTGATGCGACTGGATCGCGGCAGTGTGGTGGCTCTACGGCTCGAGACCGGGCGCACCCACCAGATCCGTGTGCACATGCAGGCGGTGGGGCACCCCGTGTTGGGTGACCCGCTGTATGGTCACCGGGAGGATCAGGACGTTCCGCTCCAGCTGCATGCGGCCTACATAGCCGTCACCCACCCGGTTACGCAAGAGCGACTGACGTTCTTTGTGGCTCCCGATGCCAGCTTCTCTGGGGCAGAATGGGCGACCGAGGAAGCGATCACGGCCTGGGAACGCCCTTAGGTTCAGCGAACCGAAGGGGTACCATCCTTGGAAATGCAGAGCGGCATCCGTGGAGTCCAACTCATTCCCCTTCGGCGCTTTACCGACTCGCGAGGTTGGCTAGTTGAGTTCTTTCGCGACGACACCCTGCCCGAAGGGTTCTCGCCGGTGCAGGGCTACCTAAGCTACACCAAGCCAGGAATCTCACGCGGCCCGCATGAGCACGAGGCCCAAACCGACGGCTTTGCGTTCTTCGATGGCCACTACAGCCTACATCTTTGGGAGAACCGTGAGGGTGAGCCAAGCATCTACGAAGTTCACCAGGTCGGGGCAGATAATCCTACATTTATCACAGTTCCCCCCGGGGTGGTCCATGCCTACCGCAACGATGGCGACCGTGATGCATTTGTGCTGAACATCCCAAACAAGCTGTACGGCGGCTGGAACCGGCAGGAGAAGGTGGACGAGATTCGGCACGAGGAAGATGCCGATTCGAGGTTCAAGCTTTGAGAATCTTGGTGACCGGGGCGGCGGGGTTTATTGGCTCGCACTTTGTTCGGCTCGTGCTGGAGACTCACCCAGAAGCCAAGGTCGTGGTGCTCGATGCGCTCAAGTACTCGGGCAACCTCTCGACCCTGCGTGACGTCTGGTACCACCCGAACTTTCGCTTCTACCCGGGCCGGATTGAGGACGCGACCGTGGTCTCGGGCATCATCCAGGCCGAAGGCATCACTCACGTGGTGAATTTTGCCGCCGAGAGCCACAACGACCGGTCTTTGCTCGACCCCACGGCGTTCCTGGTCAGCAACGCGATGGGCGTGCAGGTCTTGCTCACGGCCGTGCGTGATCATGGAATCGAGCGCATGGTCCAAGTGAGTACGGATGAAGTTTACGGCTCGATCTTGAGTGGTAGCTTCACCGAAGCCAGCCCGATTGAGCCGAACACGCCCTACAGCGCGAGCAAAGCGGCGGGCGACCTCCAGTGCCGAGCCTTCTACACGACGTTTGGCGTTCCCGTGATGGTCACGCGCGGCGGCAACACCTATGGCCCCTACCAGTTTCCCGAGAAGCTCATTCCGTTCTTCGTGAGCCGGTTGGTCGATGGCAAGAAGGTGCCGATGTATGGCGATGGCGGGCAGGTCCGAGAGTTCATCCACGCCCAGGACCATGCGGCAGGAATCTTGCGGGTTCTACTGAGCGGTGAGCCGGGCGAAATCTACAATGTCGGTGACATCAACGAGCGCCGAAACCGCGAGACCATCGACATCTTGCTTCAGGAGACCGGCCGAGACGAAAGCTTGGTGAAGAGCATTCCGGACCCGCGTGGCGGCGCCCATGACCAGCGTTACTCACTGGCGACCGACAAGCTTCGCGGCCTGGGATGGAAGCCGGAGCGGCCATTCGAGGAGGGTCTGCGTGAGACCGTGCGTTGGTACATCCAGAACGAATGGTGGTGGCGTCCGCTTATTGAGACGCCGGATTTCGTGCGATTCACCCAGCGCTACTACGGCCCTGGTCTGGGCGAAGACCTTTAGTTCCCGCGCTCGTCGAATAGCCGGATGGCCCAGCTTCCCCGGCTGACCACGCGCATGGTGTAGGTTCCGACCGGCAAAAGGGTCGTTTCAC
Organism: Fimbriimonas sp.; assembly: GCA_049317025.1. Taxonomy (GTDB): domain Bacteria; phylum Armatimonadota; class Fimbriimonadia; order Fimbriimonadales; family Fimbriimonadaceae; genus Fimbriimonas. Next base: position 3,606 of record JBMOJD010000020.1, read on the forward strand.
TGCCCTTCTTGGCACTAGAATCGGCCTTTGGTGCCACCACGTATCGCTCAGACCTGATTCCGAATCGATCAGTTCTCTGGATAAAGGTCACGGTGAAATCCTTGGCGGTTCCGCCCGTGAGAGTCCAATCGAGGCGCTGCCGACTTCCCTTAAGCTCGAAGGTGTCGGAGATGTCGCCGCTTACGCCGCCAAAGTCACCCAGCTTGGTCCAGACGACGCTCTTGGGGACAGCTGCCGGCGTCGACCCTCCCGAGCCGGTCCCACGGTTGCAACCATAAGCGACGAAAGCTCCGATGAGCACTAGACTCATCGGAGCTACTCCTATTCTTGGCAGGTTCCCCAACAGCATTTCACTGCTGAGTATATCGCCAACACCTCAGCTCTGAGCTTCGATAATCACCTGCGGAGCAATGCTCGTGGTGTTTTCGCGGCTCCGAATATCTACACCCTCGCCAATGGCGGTGGGGGTCTGAAGGTAGAGCGAGACCACGGGGCGGCCGTTGTCCCTTTCGGCACGAACATAGTTCGTGATGTCGATGGTGTACCAGTTGAACACGTATCCCGGGTTCGTGATTGTGACCGCACTAATCGGTCCCGCTGAAGCAGAGGGCGCATTGTTCCAGGTCAAGGTGTTCTGGCTCCAAGCCGTGCTGGTGGGGTAGGCGTTAACAGACACTGATGTGTTCGCGCTAGCCCACTTTGCTGCTTGGAAGCGAAGGAGGACCTTGCTTACCGTGCCTGGGACCGCGCTCGTATCGATCTTGAAGTACGCCCTTCGGTTGAAGGTAACAACACCCTTGTTCACAGTCGAAATGGTAAAGCTCGAACCGTAGTTCGTCGTCGCGAACGTGCCATCGCGGACGAAGGAATCTTCAGCGACGGGGATCACGGCCGAGGTAACTGTTTTCTCCATGTTCGCGCCATTGGTATAGCGCGCTTGGAAGGTGTTGAAGACGGGGATCGTCAGTCCGCTTCGCGTGACGTTGTTGCTCTCGGGGAAGACCTCTGTATCGGTCAGGATGTTCTGCGCTCCCACGGTGGTGCCCAGACGGATAGACATTTTGTCGATGCCTGTCTCGGTGTCGTAGGCCCAATGGGTGAAGGAGAATGAGTTCGCCGTTCGGCTCAGATCGAAGCGTCCGATCGTTGGGGCGGTCTCGTCGCCGGTATAGGTTCCGCACCAGAAATCGAAACCGGTGAGGTCGCTGCCGGGATTGACCCAACCTGCCTTGGTCCGCGCGGCTCCGAAGGCCACCGCCGTCACATTGTAGAGCCCGGGCGGGAGCATCTCAAAGCGATAGCCACCGTCGAGGCGGCTGGTCGTCTGGTATCGGATTCGGCTACCGGGCCTTTGGGCGCGGATCGTCACGTTACCAAGGGCAGTGCCATTGAAGTAGATAATGCCTTCGAGGCCACCGACGGTCGCACCGCGGGCGTTGCTGTCAAGCAGCAGAGACTCAATGTCGAGGGAGCCGTAGCCCTGGTAGTACTCCCACGATCCGCGTGGGGCACCCATGATGTTCGTCGCGGACTGCTCGAGGGCGCGGTAGGTTTTGAGGTTTGCCCAACCCGTCACCTGATCGAGGTTGTTCTTGCCGTAGTAAAGTCCCGCCGCACCCGCGACGGCCGGGCACGCCATGCTCGTACCGGCCAGGTAGGCGTAGTTGATGTTGTAGGGCGGCACAAGATTGGTGTTCAGGTGCAGCGAAGTCGTGGGGTCGGTGCTTGAGGTCGACCAGACGAACTGGATCTTGTACTGCGGGTCGGTGGGGTCAGTCGAGATGAAGACGTCGCCACCGGGGGCGGCGATGTCAATGTAGGGTCCGTAACCGGAGTAAGTGCTGACGGCGGGAATTCGGTTCTCGCCGTTGGCGGTCACGGCCAGGGTGCCGCTGCACGCAGCCGGATAGATGGGGCCGAGGTCGCCGCCACCGCTACCGTTCTCGTTTCCAGCGGCAACCACCAGGGCACCACGCTGGAAGGCGTAGGTGACGGCGTCTTGGAAGAGCTGAGAGAAGTTGGTGGTGCCGAGGCTGAGGTTGATGATGTCCGCGCCGTTGTCGACCGCGTAATACATCGCGGCGGCAGCGTCGGCGTCGGATCCGACGCCACCATCATCGAAGACGCGCAGGATCATGCCCTTGCAGGGGTAGCCAGTACCGATAGTTCCGTGCTGGACACTGGGGCTGAACGCGCCATTGTTGCCGGCGGCGAGGGCGATACCGGCGACGTGCGTGCCGTGGCCATTGAGGTCGACGGGGAGGCCAGGAACGACTTCGCCGAGCTCGAAGCGAGCACTGATGCCGAGGTCAAGCTGGCCGCCGAAGATCACATCGGTGCTGATCCCATTCTTGTTGCGGAAGTCGGGATGGTCGAGGTCGCAACCGGTGTCGATGACGGCGATGAGCGGGGTCTCGACGGGCTTGGTGGCGGCGGTGTAGTACTTGTTCGGCCAGATTCCCCAACCTTCCAGAGCTTGGGTTTCTTCGAGGTGCCAGAGTCTTCGGAACGGCGCAACGTCGCCGAACAGCGAGAAGATGAGGGTCGAATCATCCTCGTACACATTCCAGTCCTTGTCGTCAGGAGGGGGAAGGAGGGGATAGATCCGGTTGGACGGTTGGGCGGTGAGAACGTCGGGATTTCGCTTGAGCTTCTCGACCAAGCTACGGATATCGGTCCCGGCGGGCACGCGCCATAGGGTCCAACCAGTGGAAGCGATGCGGGAATGGATTTTGCCACCGGGAACGATCGCACTTTCAGCGGGCAGATTGGTGTCGAGGTTTCGCACCGCGCGCCCTTGTTTGCGGGCCATCAGGCGCTCGGCAAAGGAGGGGCGGAACTTGACGAGGACCTGGCCCCCGAGAATCTCGTTCATGGGGCCTGTCGGCATATGAGCCAAGAACTGTTGGCGATTTGGAATGACACGCGGGGTGTCTTTGGCGAAGGCACCTAGCGGTAGCGCGGCGAGAGCAATGGCAATGTTGAGAGCAAACTTCATTATTTTCCTCTGGCAGTCCCCTTGACCGCCTCCGTCAGAGCAACTTCATTGTCCGTCAAAAGTACGGTGTTGAAGCTGACAAATTTGCAGACTGGGGTGAGAGTAAAGAGGTTCCTGAGTTTGTTTGGAGTCTCGTCAGGCAAAATGAGCCATGGAATGTCCACTTTGCGCGGTCGTGGCGGCGGGAAGCAGTCATCCGCGATTCTTGCGCGAGTTTCGCACCGCGATTTTGGTGGCGGGAGAACATCAGTTCTTCCCGGGTTACTGCGTGCTCATCGCCAAGGATTGCGAGCGGGAGATTCATCGGCTTGCCGATACTGACCAGGCGAACTTTTTCGCTGCGGCCAGCCGGACCTCGTCCGCACTGGAATCGGTCTATTCGCCGCTCAAGATGAATCACGCGATGCTAGGAAACGTAGTGCCCCATCTTCACTGGCACCTCATTCCTCGGTATGCGAGCGAGATAGACCCGCTGGCGCACCCGTGGGCAGAGAGCTCTCGGTTCGGCGACTTCCAAACGACAAGCGCGCACGTGGATGACCTACGTGCGCGCTTACTAGACTTTTTGGAAGTCTAAAACTACTTTGTTTCGGTGCCCTTTGCTTCGCCTTCGGGGGTAGAGCTGTTGCCCTTGCCCTTCATGGGGCCGTTGTAGTAGCCGGGGGCGTCAATCTTCGCCTGGGGATCGGCATCCTTGGAGCCGCAGCCCACGAGCGGAATAGCGATCAGAGCGATGACAGCGAGTCGGATGAGATTGAGTCGGTTCATTGGGTTTTGGTTTCCTCTTGCTTTTGGTCCGGTTTCGATTCCGGAGAAATTGATTTTGAGTCGGGCCGCTCGGGTTTTGCCGGTTGCTTCTTGACGATGGTGCCGTCGGGCAGTCCCATGTCGCCTCCGCGTCCTAGTTTGGGGCCGGTGTAGTAGATTGCACCGGGAGGCAAGGCTTCAACATCGGGGGTGGGCGGAGCCCCGCTCTGGCGGGTGAACAAAAACACGGCAACGGCAATCGCGGCGACGGCCACGAGCAGGAGGACGTTGTTGTTATTCGATTTCTGTTCCTTCATAAACACAGAAGCTGGGCACCCCACGTGTGAGATGCCCAGCGATCAGATCAACCTTAGCGGTCGATGGTGTAGTAGGTCATGTACCAGCGACCATCGCTGTCTTGCGAGAGGTAGCGCTGGTTGTTGCCCTTGACGAACTTGACGTGGCTGTCGACGAAGCCGACGTTGCCGCCGCCCTTGTACATGCTGGCCGATTCGCAACCGGTGGTGGTTCCGAAGCCGCCGTTGTTGATGACGCCAGTGAAGCCATCGGTGATGAAGGCCGTTCGAGCGACTTCAGTGATCGAGCTGGTGCTCATCGTGCTGTTGCGACCAAGGGTGTTGGTGCTTGCTCGACCGGCGAGGTAGCTGCCCGGCCAGTAGTAGTCCGGATCGGCCTGGGTACCAGCGGCAGTGCCACCGAGCCAGCCGATGCTTCGAGTGTTGACGGGGAAGGTGATGCCGAAGTGGCTGTGGATCCAGCGGACCGGAACCCATTCAGCGAGGGCGCCAGCGCCGTCGCAGTCAGGAAGCTCGGCAGCCTTCTGCCACTTGCCTTCGTCCCAAGTCTGGCTGTTCTGGAGGCCAGTCGGCGGGACGCGGATCGGGTCTGCAGCCTGGGCGGCAGGAAGAACCGGAAGACCGCTCTTGATGTAGGGGTGGAACATCTGCGGCCAGCTCACGATGTCATCGCGGTAGAAGCCATTGGTGGGCAGGTCGGTTCGGGTGATATAGGAGGGCATCACATCGTCCTAGTCGCCCATGTAGAGTTGGCAGGCCAAGCTGATCTGCTTCTGATTGCTCAGAATGGTGGTGGCCTTTGCGGCTTCTTTCGCCTGAGCGAAGACCGGGAAGAGGATTGCGGCAAGGATCGCGATAATCGCGATAACAACGAGAAGCTCGATGAGGGTGAATGCTTTCTTCATAACGAATGGCCACTGAGCATCGAAAGAAACGATGCAAGATGTGATGCGAACGTATCCTACACCAACTTATCCCAAAAAGGGAGAGGTCTTTTTCAGAAAACTCGCAAATATTACGATGAGTGATATTCCTGAGGGGCCTTTTCGAGCCCCTCAGTTAGTTTGACTGCAGCTTGGACCGATTAGTTCAAGATGGAATCAGTTCGGTTGAGTCGTCGACGCCAGTCGATTCGGCTTCGGGGAACGAGGGCTGCTTGCCCAAGATCCGGCTGAGGCCATTCGATAGGTCGTCGAAGATGGTGTAGGAACACGGGATAACCAGCAGGGTCAGCAAGGTCGATAGCGTGATTCCTCCGATGATGGTGATGCCGATCGTCTCGCGGAATTCGGAGCCGCGGCCGATGGCGAGGGCGACGGGCAAGACGCCAAGTACCAAGGCGACCGTGGTCATCATGATCGGGCGGAGCCGTGTGGGGCCCGCCTCGACGAGGGCGTCGTGACGATTCCTTCCCCTTGCCCGGAGCGTGTTCGTATAGTCCACCACGAGGATGGCGTTCTTTCCGACCAAGCCGATGAGCGAGACGATTCCGATGAATCCAACCAGGTTCAGGGCTTTGTCCGTGATCATCAGGGCAAGAAGCGCACCCACAATCGCTTGAGGCTGCGAAATCTGGATGATGAACGGATAGAGCCAGTTGTCGTAGAGCGAGGCCAGCAGGAGGTAGACCAACAGCAGACCGGTGATGATCGCGCCGAAGAGGAATTGACTCTCGGATGCCTGCGAATCGGCCTGGCCCAGGGGCTTCAGCTTGACGCCCTCCGGCACGAGCTTTTCTTTCGCGAGGTAAGCCGAGATCAGGGCCTGGACTGAGCCGGCGGCGTTGCCGGGGAGCAGGTCGGCCGTGATTTGGATTTCCTCTTCACGAGCGCGGCGATCAATCTTGTCGATGCCGGGCTCTTCGACGATGGTACCGAGCGATCCCAGATAAACCGGGTTGCCTTGGACGAACTTGATCGGGACCGTCTGCAGGAGCGACGGGTTGTCACGATCGGTTCGGTCGAGCATGACGCGGACGTCGTACTCTTTACCGAGGTAGCGGAGCTTGGTGTCGTTGTTGCCTTGGTAGAGCGTGCGGACGACGCTACCAATTTCGGCGGGCGTGGTGCCGGCGTCGGCGATCGAGACCCGGTCGCCCCGAATTCGGAGCTCAGGCTTACCGGGCTTTGAACTCGTATCGACGTTGATAACGCCAGGGATGGCGCCCGATTGCAGACGGGCCTTGATCTCGGTGACGGTCTTCTGGAGCAACACACGGTCGTCGGACCGGAACGACATCTGGATGGGCGCTCCGAACCCGAACGAGTCGGCGGCGGAGACGTTGATGTTTGCCCCAGCGATTCGGCCGATGGCAAGCACGAGGTCGGATGCCACTGAGTCGGAACTGCGGTAACGCAATCGCTCCTCATGGTGAGTGCCGGGCAGAGAGTCGAGCAGGGCGGCCTTATCGTAAAGGGTCGCCGTGATTGCGGCGAACTGCGAGCCACTACTGGGGGCGCTGCCGCCGAATCCGCCGCCCGCGCCTTGGCTTCCCAGGGTCGCAGTGGCGTACTTCACTTCAGGGTTCTTCAGGACGATGGCTTCGACCTTGCGGACCACCGCGTCGGTGGTCTCCAGGTTTGTTCCCGGCGCAAGTTCAATCTTGATGTTGACCTGGCCGCCATCGCTAGATGGGAAGAACGAGAACTTGAAGATGTCTTCGCCTTTCCACTGCCGCCATTGGTAGCCGAGCGCGCCCGAGACCGGGAAGAGGAGACCAAACAACAAACCGTAAACGATGAGTTGCGGCTTGAAGCGACGGAAGAAGATGCCGTTGCAGATGACGGCGATGAGACCGACCACGACGGCGACACCCGTCAGGGTGAGACCAGCCTTCATGGCTTCTTCAAGCGATGGTCGGAAGGAGCCAACGATCACCATGATGATGGCGACGAGCGACAGGTTGCCGAGGATGAACACGAACCAACGATGGTTCAAGGCCCATTCCAAAGCGACTCGGTAGGCATGCTCGAGGCGGCCAAACGCTCGTTCGAACCACATGGCGAATCGTCCGGTCGGGTGCTCCATGTCTTCTCCGCGTCGGTACCATCGCGCCGCAAGAAGCGGGGTCAGGGTGAACGAGATGAACAGGGAGAACAGAACCGCGAAGACGTAGCCGAGGGCGAGCGGGCGGAAGAACTGCCCGGTGATGCCGCCCATGAAGGCGATCGGCAAGAACACGACGACGTCCGCCAAGGTGATGGCGATGGCGGCGAGGCCAATTTCGGCACGACCATTCATGGCCGCTTCGCGAGGGTCTTCGCCCATCTTAAGGTGACGATAGATGTTTTCGAGGACGACGATAGCGTCATCGACCAACACACCGACTGCGAGCGACAGCGCGAGCAGCGAGAGGTTGTTGATGGTGAACCCGCCAAGTTTCAGGGCGACGAAGGTCGCGAAGATCGAGGTCGGAATGGCGAGCGAAACGATGATCGTTCCCCGCATGTTGTGCAGGAAGACAAAGACGATGACGCCGACGAGGAAGATGCCGAAGAAGAGGGCGAAGTTCAGGTCGAACAGCGACTCAGAAATCTGGGTGGCTTGGTCGAAGGTCTTGGTGACCTTGATGCCCTGGTCTTTGTACTCTTTGAGGACTTCACCGATCACGACTTTGGCGCGATTTGAGATCTCGACGGCGTTTCCGTCGCGGGTCTTCTGGATCGCGAGTGTGATGACGTCTTGGCCGTTCAGGCGAGAGTACTGGGTTCGCTCGCGGACCGTGTCGGTGACGGTAGCCACGTCGGAAAGCCGCACTGTTTTGGCTTTGCCAAACATCTCGCGAGGGTTCGAGACCGTGAACACCATGTTCTGGATGTCTTCGACCTTCTCGAACTGGTTGAGCACACGGACGCTGAACTCTTGGTCACCCGAGAGGAGGCGTCCGGCGGGGGCGTCCAGCGACGCGGCCTGAACCGCCCTTTGGACATCGGCGATGCCGATGCCGTAGGCAAGGAGCTTGTCCTTCTTCACCTGGACTTGGATTTCGCGGACGTCTCCGCCCACGGCGGACGCAGACGAAACACCGGAGATTTGGCCGAATTTGTCGGAGATCTTTTCATCGACCAACTCACGCAAAGCTTGGCTGCTGAGGCGGTCGCTGGTGATGGCGAGGGTGAGAACGGCAGCGGCAGCGTTGTCGAACTTGGAGATCACCGGCTTGTTGGTATCGCGCGGCAGGTTGCCGCTGATCCCGTCCACCTTGGTGCGCACGTCGTTGAGGGCGACGTCGATGTTCTGGCCGAGCTCGAACTGGATAATGACCGTCGAGATGCCTTCGCGGCTAGTTGCGGTGACTTCCTTGAGGCCGTTGACGCCGGAGACGGCTTCTTCGATCTTGCGCGAGACGAGGTTATTGATTTCCTCGGGGCCAGCGCCAGGATAGACCGTGCTGACCGTCACAACACCGAAGTTGACCTCTGGGTTGAGCTCCTTGCGCATGCTCTGGTAGCCGATGGTGCCGCCAAAGAACGCCAAGATGACAAGGACGAAAATGAAGACCGGACGCGTGAGAGCGGTGGTGGTCAAGTTCATTGATTACAGCTCCTTCGATGCGGGCTCGGCTCCGCTGTCGGCGGGTTTGTCCGAGTCGAGCCGGATCTTGGCTCCCTCGGGCAGGCCGACTTGGCCGCGCACAATGACTTGAGCAGTGGGGTCGAGTCCGTCGACCTGGATGTTTGAGCCCTTAGCCTCGCCAGTGGTGACGCGGACGAACTTCGCCGTCGTGCCATCGGCGACGACCACGTAGCGATAGCCCGAGCCGGTGAGAACCGCCGAGACGGGCACCACGAGGACGTTTGGCTTAGTGTCGAGCTGAATCTTGGCGCGGGCGAACATGCCGGGCCGGACTTCGGAAGCAGCGGCCCCAAGAGTCACGCGGACGGTGAAAAGGCGACCGATACTGGTGCCAGACGGGCTAACGGCACTGATGGTGCCGGTGATCTCGCGGTCATTCACGGTGACAGCGAGGGTCTGACCCGGCCGGAGGCGACCGACGCTGGCTTCGGGGACTTGGGCTTCGAAGTAGGTGCCTTCTGATCCGACCAAGCGCAGAATGGGCGTACCGGCTCCCACCACCGTGCCGATCTCAACCGGGCGACCGGAGACGCGACCACCGAAGGGGGCGCGGATTTCGGCATCACTGAGGTTCTGCTTGGCGATCTGGACGGAGGCTTGGGCGGAGTTGACCGCAGACCTGGCCGAGAGCACTTGCTGGTCGAGCAAAGGGTCAAGCCCCTTGGCGGCCTTGGCCCCGGCGACCTGCTCTTCAGCTTGCTTCACAGCTTCGCGGGCGGTCTGGATATCTTCAGGTCGAGCTCCGTTCTTCAGGATCAACTGGCTCTGGAGGGCGAGGTTGTATTGGCTCTGGGCGGCGATGAAGGCGTTTTGGGCGGTTTCGAGTCGCTTGCGCTCGATCGCTCCCTCTTCCACCAGCTTCTGCACCCTTTCGAGTTCCTTTTTCGCGGTCTCCATGCTGCTCTTGGCGTTGGCGACGCTGAACTCGGCTTGGGCCCGCTCTTCGCTTCGGGCACCGTTGAGGGCCTTTTCGAGCTGAGCGCGGGCGGATCGCAGTTGGGCTTCAGCGGCGCGCAGGGTTGCGGTGCTTCGGCTCGGGCCGACGGCGGCATTCGTCAGGGCTTGGTTCAATTGCGACTGAGCCGATTGAAGCTGGGCGACCGCCTGCTGATACTGCGACTGGAGGTTGGTGCGGTCCTGGACCGCGACGAGTTGGCTAGGGGCAACCGAGTCTCCATCTTTGACCAAGATGCTAACGATCTTGCCGGGAAGCTTAGAGCTGACCTGGAGGTCCTGCGAGGTCACCAGTTCACCGGTGATCTCGATCACGTTGAAGACGGTTGTGCGCTCGGGCAAGGCAACCGTGACGGTCTTGGTGGGGTCTGTGACCATCGCACTCGTGACCTTGGCCTGCTTTTGGGCCTCGCGGTTCACGCAGCCGGGCAGCATGACCAGGGCCAGCGGGGCCAAAATCCATGCAAAGTTCGTTTTCATCGTTTCTCTCCTCCCGCATTGGCTGCGGCGATGTCATCCGAGCCAATGGCTCGCTGGAGCTCCGAGAAGCTCGTCAGGTAGTCATATCGAGCCGAAACGACGTTGTTTTGGGCACTGGTTAGCTGAGTTTGGGCATCGACGACGTCGAGGACGGTTCCCTCTCCGGCGTCGTTGCGGACGTTGGAAATGCGAAGGACTTCCTTCGCGAGTGCAAGTTGCTTTTGGGCGGTTTCCAGGCGCTCACGGGCACTAGAGAGCGAACGGAGCGCGGCGCGGACTTCCTGGCTGATGGAAAGCCGAAGTTGCTCCAACTGGATCTTCACCTGGTTTTCGTCTTCGCGGGCCTGACGAATCTTGGACTTGGTAACACCCGAATCGAAGATGGGGAAACTCACGCTGATCAGGGCGGCCGTCGAGTTGTCCTTTCCGGTCGGTCCGACGGAATCAATGTAGCGGTTGTGGCTCAAGGAGAGCGCAACACTCGGAAGGAGACCGCCGCGCTGGGCTTCGGTGATCTCGGAGAGGACCTTTTGGGTTTGCTCCAGGCCCTTCACTTCAGGGCGTTGCTTCTGGCCGTAGGCGACGAGCGATTCGGCTGTCACCGTCGGGTTTGGCAATGAGTCGAGTTCGGCGATCTGGACCGGGGTGTCGATGGCGCGGGAGAGGGCGAGGTTGAACCCTTGCTGAGCGAGTCGGGCCGTGTTTTGGGCGACGACCAGATCACCTTCGGCGGACCGGACCGAGGTCTCGAATCGCAGGGCGTCGATCGGGGCGATTTCGTCTTGCTTAAGGCGGGCCTGCGCTTTCACCAGTCGCTCTTTGGCATTGACGAGCGCTTGCTCGGCGACGGTGACGAAGGCATTGGTTCGTAGCACGCCGATGTAGGCCTTGCGAACCGAGAGTCGAAGGTCTTGCTTGGTTGCCACCAGAGTCTGGTTCGAGGCGTCGATTCGGAGCAGGCTCGCCTTCTTGAGTCGCTTCAGCACTCCCACGAGGTCGATGGGGAGGCTCGCGGTAACCGATGCATTCTTGCTATCGATGCTGGTCGATCCGCCCTGGAAGCTACTCGTCGGCTTCTCGCCGTAGCGCTGATAGCTGGAGTTGATTTGGACCTTGGGTCCAAGGGTTCCGGAGGCTTCGAGGGCCTGCAGTCTGGCTTTTTCGAGGTTGGATTGGGCGGTGCGGATGGCGAACGAGGCCTTTTCGGCTTCGGCAATCGCCTCATCCAAGGTCATTGGCTTTGCGCCTTGGGCTTGGGGGAGGACCGCGACGGCGGCCAGTAGCATCATCAGATTCATTCCTCTGTCTCCTTCGGTTCTTGCTTGGTCGGTTCTTGGGTTGGGTGCTCGTGGCTCGAGTCGCTCGGGCGGTTCTCGATCTCGTGCAGGCTTTCTTGGAAGGCATCGAGAAACTCCCGAACCGCCTCAATTTTGAAAATCTGAAGACCCTGGTGGACCGGGTGCCTCATGATGAGGACTTTGGTGCCCGGTTGAATGTCGAGTTCGGCCCTTGCCTCGGCCGGGATCACGATCTGGCCGCGCTCGCCGACGGTGGCGGAGCCAAAAAAGGCATCGGTCAGACATGACTCCCATTTCGTATTTTTCATACTTATCACACATTGTACACGAATCGTGAAAATGCTCAGAGTGCTGGGCCAAGAGACCTGTGTGAAATAGGGGGAACCTCCGAAGTCTACGGGTTCCCTCTAATCGAATTGCTGGTTTCGGTGATTCCTTCGGCCAACGGTGTGGATTTCAGGCCAAAGGTCTGCTCAAACTTGGTCGAGTTCAGCAGATAGGGCGCCTCCCATTGGTAAAGGGTCTCGACCAACGTCTTCATCATTGGGTTGAAGAGGCCCAAGAACCGGAGCATGGGGCGCTTCGCGACCATGATTTTGGGTTTGGCTCCCAGGTCTTTGGCGAAGAGTACGATCATCTCGCGTGTGGAAACGGGGACGGCCGTCGGGGTGAACCAGACTTGGCCGTTGGCGCGGTCGTCCTTGCCGACGATTTCGAGCGCATGGGCGAGGTCGGGGACATAGGTGAATGCGTGCGGCTGGTCAATGTCGCCCAGGGCGGGCAGGGCTTTGCCTTTGGCCATCGCGCTCAGGCCCAGAACGCTCAGGAGGGATTGCTCAACCAGGGGGCCGTAGTAGTCCGATGACCGCAAGATCACGGTGGGAATCTGCTTGTTGGCGGCGAGGACTTCGAGTCCAAGCCGGGATCGGACTTCGGCCTTGGGTCCGGCGGGGCGATCGGGGAGAGTCTCGTCCATGGGTCCAGTTACCGGACCATACATATAGAGGTTGTCGGTGTAGACGTACTTGGCGTCGTTCGAGATGGCCGCTCGCAGGATGGACGTGTAAAGCGGGGGGAGCTCTTCGGGCCAGCGAGTGTATTCGGCGTTGGTGCAGTTGTAGACCACGTCGGCACCCTTGGCGGCTTCCCGGGCCATGGCCTGATCGTTGGCATCGGCCTTGTAGGCTCTCGCGCCAGGAATGGTGCTTCCTCGGCGGGAGATGATGGTCACTTCATCGCCGGCGGCGACCAGACGACTTGCCAAAGTGTGCCCTACGGGTCCAAAGCCAAAGATTGCGTGCTTCGTTTTCATGTATGCAGTGTATACCCAAATGTATACAGCGAATACATATGGGTAACATCGGGACCAATGGCGGAAGAGAAAGCACCCTATCACCACGGCGACCTGCGGAAGGGCCTTATCGCCGAAGGCCACAACCTGCTCCGTGAGGTTGGTCCCGAGGAGTTCTCGCTGCGGGAATTGGGTCGGCGGTTGCAGGTCTCGCCACGGGCGCCGTATCGCCATTTCGCATCGAAAGAGGAGCTGCTGGCGGCCCTGGCCGTTGAGGGATTCGACCTCATGACGGCGTATTTTGACGCCACAGTCTGCGACGATCCGGCCGAACGACTTCGCCTGCTAGGTGCCGTCTACGTCCGATTCGCGCACGAGAATCCGGCCCTGTTTCGGCTCATGTTCAGCCCGATCATTGCGAGTGACCACGTCCTCAACAAGCCCAATGTGGCCTTCGATCGGCTGGTCTCGGCTTGTGCCCCACTGCAACCGCCCGATACGTTGGTTCGCGACCGTATCCGGTTTGCCACAGCGATCTGGAGCGGACTGCACGGAATGGCTTTGATTGGTTTGGATGGAGTGGGTGGCCTCTACGATTCCGGGGTTTTTGTCACTCCAGCTGATCTGATCGACTGGCTCATCGTGGGCCAGACGAGCAGTAGAATGACCCCATGATCCAGATTCCTGACCTCGGGCCAATCGAAACCCTGAACCACCGAATGGCGTCGCTGGCGTTCTACCGATTTGCGCCTCGGGAGGCGACCGTGGCCGACCAGCGGAGTTGGCGTTTTGAGTGGAACCAGGCCAATGACTTCCGGCTGCTGAGCAAGGGGAGCTTGATTGTCGAGGAAGATTACGAGGTCACGCGGCTGAACATCGTTCGTCAGGTGCCGTTTGCGCGGGGTGATCTGACCGTCCGTTTGCCGTTGCTCTCTCGGGGGGCGGGCTTCTTGGATCCCATCATTGACGGCTGGCACAAGAACGTGCTGGGCTGGTCGGACCCGATTCGGAACTCGACGCCCTTTGGCCGGAGCACGATCCAGATGCCGGGGTCTCGGTTTGGGTCGGCCACAGGCATCGGGGATGTATCGGCGACCTACACAAAGCCTGTGTGCCGCGACCTTTCGGTTTCCGGCGCAGTGAAACTCCCCATAGGGAACGCCCGGCAGTTGCTCGGGAGTGGCGGTTTGGATGCCGGCTTGGCGGTGAACTTCAGTCGGCAACTCGGCCCCGCCTGGCGAGTGCATGCTTTGGCGGGGGGCGTAGCTCAGTCACCCGCGAAGGACTTGGACAGCACACGGGGCCTCGTGCAACAGGCCGCGCTTTCGCTTGTGTATGCATCAAACTCGCGCGACCGCTGGATTGTGCAGTGGCAAAGCGAGGCGTCACCGACGGTGACCGGGGTTCCGGGTGCGGATGCTTCGCATAGGTTGGTGACTTTCGGCTACCGGCGGCGGCTCTCGGCCCACGAGTCGCTGGATGCGTTCTTCATGGAGGATCGGGACCTTTTCAATGGCCGCATCCCGGAGGGGGCGAACACGGGTCCAGACTTTTCGATTGGCTTCTACTATTCGATTCGGCGATAGGTGGTCGTCGAGAGAAGCGGCAAAGGGCTTATTGGTCGCTGGAAGCAAATCCATAATCAAGCATGGAACTCGTGCGGTACCGCACTGGAGAGGCGATTCGCTGGTTAGAGACCGGGGCCGAGCGCATGCGCAAGGATGCCCAGACTCGGGGGCGTAATCTCTTGCGCTCGGAATCTAGTTCGAAGCCGTTTCTGCAATCCGTGGCCTCGGCGGCGGGGACTTTGGTGGACCTCGGGCGAAGCGCGTATGCTGACTTGCTGCACGCACAGGCCAACGGCAGTGAGTACGTCTTGCAGGAGAAGCACTTTGATGTGGTCAAGGCGAACTCGATCAAGACGATCCCGTACGATCGGGTGAAGTCGATTGCCTACCAGGGCGACAAGGTTGTCTTGACCCTTGATAAGGGCACCATCACGATTCGGCCCCAGGCTTACATTGTTTCGGGGCGAGTGAAGATTCCCGTTGGCTGGTCTCGCAATGGGCTTGAGGTGCCTTGGGACTTGCTGATTGACGAGCTCGCCGCGCGATGCAAAGTGGATGTTGACGAAGGTTAGCGCGTTCTAAGTTGGCCATAATCCCCTATGCCAACGCGGAAAGCGACCCCTCTGCACAACAAGATTTTGATTGGCCTCCTGGCGGGAGCAGCCACGGGGGCGGTTTGCCAGCTTACGCTGGGTAAATCGAATCCCAACCTTGTTTGGGTCGCGACAAATCTGGCTAAGCCCACTGGGGACGTCTTCCTGACCCTGATCTTCATGGTCGTGGTGCCGCTCCTCTTCTCTGCCCTCGTTCTGGGTGTTTGTGAACTCGGCGATGCGGCCAAGGTCGGCAAGATTGGGTTTCTTTCGCTGTTGATGACGATCCTCCTGAGTGGCACGGCCGTAGGCATTGGCATCCTTGGCGTCAACCTGGTCGCGCCAGGCAAGCACCTGTCGGAAGCCCAGCGGACGGAGCTAATTGCCACCTACTCCGACCAGAAGCAGGGCGCGAAGAGCATTGAAGCAGCAAAGAAGGAGCCGGAGGATCCGCCCGTTTTGGGCATCATCCCGAAGAACCCATTTAAGGAGATGAACCGGGCCCTTGAGGGCGGCTTGCTTCCCTTCATGTTCTTTGCTTTGGTCTTTGGTGTTGCCCTCGCTTCGGTGGAGCCAGAAAAGGCGCTGCCGCTGAAGGCGGTTTTGGAGGCACTGTTTGCGACTACCCAGCGAATGATCGAGTTTGCGATGCGCCTGGCGCCTTACGGGGTCTTCGCCCTGATTTTTCGGACTACGGCGACGCTGGGGTTTGACCTTTTCCGGGCGGTAGGGCTCTACGTCGCGCTGGTGTTGGTGGCGTTGGCCCTGCACCTCTTTGGCGTCTACTCGTTGGTCTTGCGGTTCATAGCCAAACGTGACCCGGCGCTGTTCTTCCGCCAGATTTGGCTTGTGATCTTGACGGCGTTCTCGACGAGCTCGAGCAACGCGACGCTGCCAGCGGCGATGAAAGCGGCCCAGGAGGACGTCGGGCTTCCGCGCAACATCAGTTCATTTGTGCTCACGGTGGGGGCGACCGCGAACCAGAACGGCACCGCTCTCTTCGAGGGGATCACGATTCTTTTCCTCTGCCAGCTATTCGGGATCGACCTAAGCCTTGCTCAGCAGTTCACCGTCATGGGGCTGGCGATTGCGGCGGGCATAGGGACAGCGGGCATCCCCGGTGGGGCGTGGCCCATGATTGCCACGGTCCTGGCCACACTTGGCGTTCCCGCCGAGGCGATTGGGATTGTGTTTGGCATCGATCGCATTCTGGACATGAGCCGAACGGTCGTGAATGTTGTGGGGGACATCACGATTGCTGCTTGCGTGAGCCGACTTTTCGGTACTGCGGAGGATATTCGGAACGATCAGCTAGAACTCAGCGAGGCTTAGTCCTGGGTCTTGCAGGAACTTTGACATTCGACCCCGAATGGACTTGCGCATAGCTCGCCGAGCGAGCGGAAGATCTATGCTTAGCAATATTCTCTTCGGCGCACTGCTCGCCGTCCAAGTTCCATCGGTGGCCATCACCGATGCGCGTATCGAAATCGGCAATGGCCAGGTGATCGAGAAAGGCTCGATCTTGATCACCGGGGACAAGATCACGGGGATCGGCGCGGGCCTCGAAATCCCTGCGACCGCCAGCGTGATCGACGGCAAGGGCCTCACGATCTACCCGGGCTTTATCGATGGCTACTTCTCTGGTGGCGTCAAGATTCCCGACGCACCGCCAGCGGCAACGCCGCCCAACAACACACTAACTGCCCCCGCGACCATGTGGGTGAAGAACCGCAAGGGGATTCGAAGCGACATCAAGTCGGCGGCGAATCTTGACCTCGGGGAAAAGCTGACCGATTGGCAGAAGCAGGGCTTCACTGCCGCCCTTGTCGCCCCGGGCGGGTCGGCATCGCTTCGCGGCTCGACCACATTTAGCCTGCTCCGCGCCGGCAAGCCCGAGGAAATTGCCCTCACGCCAGAAGCGGGCCAGGAGATGTCGTTTCGAAACGGCACCACGGCGGGATACCCCGATAGCCTCTTGGGTGTGATCGCCCTCTTGCGACAGACCCTTTCGGATGGCAAGCAGTTCGCCGAGAAGAAGGCCCTCGAAGCCAACCCCGAAAAGGACCCCGCCTTGGAAGGGCTCGGACCGGTTTTGGCGGGCACGGTTCCGGCGATGTTCTCGGTGGACACCCGCTTGGAGATCGTGCGGGCAACCCAGATCAGCAAAGAATTCGGCATGAAGCTGATCGTTCTAGGTGCGCGGGACTCATTCAAGGAAATTGATCGCCTCAAGGCGAACCAGACCCCCGTCATTCTGAGCCTGAACCTCGGCTCGGAGCCAAGCAAAAAGCTTGCCGAGGGCTCGGCTTTTGTGCCCCAGAAGGTTCTGGATGCTCGCTACGCGGTTTGGGAAGAGCGCGCCAAGGGTGCAATTGCCCTGGATCAGGCAAAGATTCCTTTCGGATTCGCCAGTTCGGCGGCGGGCGTGGAAGAGACGCTGAAGAACCTGCGCCGAGTCATCAGCTTGGGACTTCCCCGCGCCTCCGCGCTGAACGCTTTGACCAGCCAACCGGCCGCCATCTTTGGCGTCTCGGATCGGCTGGGCAGTTTGGAAGTTGGCAAGCTCGCCAACCTGACGATCATGGACGGTGACTTCGCCGCCGACAAGACCGAGGTGAAGATGGTCTTCGTGGGTGGTGTGAAGGTTGATTTCACCAAGAAGGAGGAAAAGAAGTGAGTCTGAGGACCTTAGGATTTTTCGTCGTGACGGCGTCGGTGGCGGTAGCTTCGGCGCAGACCAATCCGGCTGCCCCCAAGGTGGTCAAGCCCACCAAACCGGCATACGTAGCTCCCGTTGAGGTCGAATCTGACCGCACGCCGCGCCTCTCGATCAAGGGTGATTTCTTCATTCGCGGCGCGCGCATCCTTACGATCACCAAAGGCGTGATCGACAAGGGCGACATCTTGGTGAAGAACGGCAAGATCGCCCAGATCGGGGCGAAGCTCACTCCGCCCGCTGGCATTCGCATCATCGAAGCTAAAGGGCTTGTGGCCGCGCCAGGTTTGGTAGATGCCCACTCACACCGGGTTTCGGATGCGACCAACGAAGGCAGCGACAGCATCACCGCTGAAACCCGCATCTACGACGTCCTTGACCCCGACGATCTTGCCAGCTGGCAAGCCTTAGCAAGTGGCATCACGAGCGCTCTGATTTTGCACGGCAGTGCCAACTCCGTCGGCGGCCAGAGCATCGTGGTGAAGTACAAGTACAAGCACTCGGTTGAGGAAACCATCATCCCCGACGCGCCGCGCATGATCAAGTTTGCCCTTGGTGAGAACGTCACCCGATCGAGCTCGCCGACCTCGACTCGGTTCCCTCGAACTCGAATGGGTGTTCAGGCCGTTTACCGTCGCGGCTTCACCGAGGCCAAGGCCTATATGGCAGCTTGGGACAAGTACGAGAAGGATAAGGTCGCCAATCCGAAGATGGTGCCGCCCAGGCGCGATCTTCGGCTGGAGACCCTGGCCGACATTTTGCGACGCAAGATCTGGGTTCAGTGCCACAGCTACCGAGGCGACGAGATGCTGATGATGGTTCGCTTGAGCCAGGAATTTGGCTTCAAGATCGGGGCCATGCAACACTCGCTGGAGGCCTACAAGATCGCGCCAGACTTGGCCGCCGCGAAGGTTCCCGCGAGCATGTTCCAAGACTATTGGTCCTACAAGCTGGAGGCCTACGATGCCATCCCCTACAACGCCTACGTTTGTTGGAAGGCGGGCGTCAACGTCTCGCTCAACACGGACAGTGGCAACAACCCTCTGAGCCTGAACACGGAAGCGGCCCGCGCGGTGCGCGGAGGTGTTCCCGTGGCGGAAGCTTTGAAGATGCTCACGATCAACCCGGCCTTGCAGCTTGGGATTGACCACCGGACGGGCAGCCTAGAGGTTGGCAAGGACGCGGATATCGTCCTTTGGACGGGCCACCCCTTGAGCGGCTATTCAAAGCCGCAGATGACCTTCGTGGACGGCGAACTGCTCTTCCAGCGCAAGGACCTCTTCAATATCGACCGATTCTCGGTGGCCAAGCCTGACCTAAATGCGGCCAAGTTCTCCGAGCCGGTCGCACCGAAGGAAGCCAAGGCATTCGCCATTGTGGGCGGCACGGTCTACCCAGTGAGTGGCAAGCCGATCGCGGGCGGAACCGTGGTGTTTGTGAATGGCAAGATCACTGCCGTCGGCAAGGGCGTCGCGATCCCGGCGGGAGCGACGCGCATCAATGCGGCAGGGCTGAATGTCTTCCCTGGCCTGATCGATGGCGGCACCCAGCTCGGCCTTGCCGAGGTTTCTTCGCTGCGCAACAGTGTGGATTCGAGCGAGTTTGGCGAGTACCAGCCGGACCTTGAGGCCCTGACAGCGGTGCAGGTGCAGAGTGAGCACATTCCCCCGGCACGTATGAACGGCATTCTCTCGGTTCTCACTCGCCCGTCCGGCGGTATCATTGGCGGCCAGGCGGCGGTGATGAACACGTTTGGCTTCACACGCGAGGATATGGGGCTGAAGCCCAAGGCGCTGTTGGCCGTCAACTTCCCTTCGGTGACGACCTTCGGTAACACTGAAGTGGCGACTGATGATTGCCACTGCGACGAGCTAGGCGACAAGCACCAGCACGACATTGACCTTGAGTTTCGGGCCGGTATCCCCCAGGCTCCGGCGACCCCAGAGCTTCCCGCTTCGGTAAAGGCACTGGCCGATTACCTGGAGAAGGCTCGCAAGTACGACCGCAAGGCGGGAGTTGACCTTAGTTTGGAGGCGATGCAGCCATACGTAAAGGGCCAGCTTCCCCTGCTCCTACGGGTTCGCAATGCGGCCTCGATTCGGGCGGCAGTTGCTTTCGCCAAGTCGGCGCGAGTGAAGATCGTGCTCGGCGGAGCCGAGGACGCTTGGCGCGAGGCCGACCTCTTGGCGAAGGAGAAGATCCCCGTGATTCTGAACCCGCCAAACCGCGGTATCACCAATGGTGACCGAGGCGTGGCCGAGTGGGACCCGTACGACACTCCTGCCGTCGCGGCGGGAATCTTGGCTCGGGCGGGCGTGAAGTTCGCTTTCGAGACCAACGACAACGCGATGACCATGAATCTGCCGTTCCGGATTGGGATGGCGGTCGGTTACGGATTGCCTTGGGATCGGGCACTGCGGGCCGCGACGTTGGATGCCGCCGAGATCCTTGGGGTCTCGAAGCAGGTTGGAAGCCTGGAGCCCGGCAAGATGGCGAATGTATTCGTCTGCGCAGGCGATCCGTTTGAGGCCGTCAGCAGCATGCGGTACGTCTTCGTCGCCGGTCGTCCCGTTCCTTTGACGAGCAAGTTCACGCGCTTGCGTGATCAGTACTTGGCCCGAGTCAAGTAAGCCCTTGGCGGGTGTGGGAAGTTGTTCCCGCACCCGCTTTCGTGTGTGCCAAACTTGGAGCATGCCTCTTGCAGTTGGAACACCCGCCCCCGATTTCACGCTGAAGTCCAAGAACGAATCTGGCCTGGTGGAGGTCACGCTCTCCGACAACTTTGGCCACCGGCCGTCGGTCCTGCTGTTCTTCCCCGCTGCTTTCACGGGTGTTTGTACTCAAGAGATGTGCGACCTCAGCGGTGGGCTGCACGGGTTCGGCGAGAATGTGGCCGTCTATGGCATCTCCACGGACAGCCCCTTCGCCCAAGAAGGCTGGGCAAAGGCGAGCAACATCACGGTCACGTTGCTCAGTGACTATGCGCTGAAGGTGACCCGGGCCTACGACGTGGTCCTGGAAGACCTGATCGGCCTCGGGCCGGCGGCAGCCCGAGCAGCCTTCGTGGTAGATGCTGCCGGCACCGTGGTGTACTCCGAGCGGACCCCGACCCCTCTGGAACTGCCGAACTTCGAAGCCATCCGAGCCGTCCTCGCGGGCCTCTGAGCGGTAAACTGAGTTTCTTCGGGCGAGTGGCGAAATTGGTAGACGCGCTGGATTTAGGTTCCAGTTCCTCGCGGAGTGAGAGTTCGAGTCTCTCCTTGCCCACCAGCTTGTGATTTAGCGATGGACAGGATTCAGCGTGTAGCGACGGTTTTCGATTCGCTTGAGGAAGCCGAGGCTAGGCAACAAGAGCAGGACGAAGCGCTGAGCCCCGAGCAGCGGCTCCAAACTGCGTTCGAACTCAGTGTGCTTTACTATGGACCTCCATCCAGATTGGAAAGAGTTCATCGCGTTATTGAACTCCCACGACGTTGAATTCGTGATTGTCGGTGCCTATGCGGTCTGTTTCTACACCACCCCGCGGTTCACAGCAGACATAGATATCTTGGTGGCAAACTCGGCGACCAACGCGGCCAAAGTTCGCGACGCCCTCACTGAGTTTGGGATCACGATAACTGATCTTGAAGCCACAAAGCTCCAACTTCCAAATCACATGATCCAGCTTGGAATCGCGCCCTACCGGATAGATATCCTAACGTCTATAGATGGCGTCTCCACCCAGGGAATCTTTGATCGGCGAGTATTCGGGACGCTCGGCGGCGATGTAGTGAGCTTTCCGTCCCGCGAAGACCTTCTAGCCGCAAAGCGAGCCTCCGGCAGACCAAAAGACCTTGACGATATTCGGCGCCTGCAGCGGGCAATGGGCTGAGGCAAGGCGACCTAACCCAAACTTCTAGCATCGGATTACTCGATTCTGAAGCCCTGACTCTAGGAACGCTGCCCTTTCTCGATTTCGAGTTGGCCCACCGCCCCAGCAAGACTTATGCGAAACTGGGGCATGTCGGAGAAATCGGTCTTTAGTGAGGCCAGAGGTTACGCAGATCATCCAGCGGTTGTTGCAGTGAGCGAGGACGCTGTCTTCGACGTAGACGCTAGGGGCGACACGGGTTAGCATGTCAATCCTCCAGAAGTTCTTCCTCAAGATTCTGCCGAAGGCGATCGGCGAAGACATGCGTCGGGATTCGATGCGTTGGATCGTGAAGTGCCAGTGCGGCTTTGGCCGCTCGATTTGGGAGATGGGCGGCATCCGATGGAAGGCGTCGGGGAGCCCCAAGACCCTCTTGAAGTGTCCCGAGTGCGGCGAGAGGAGCTGGCATTCGGTCGTTTATGAACAGGATTCGAACGTGAAGGTTTAGCCGAAAGGGCTGCTCCGCGCCGAATCCGACGGAAGACTTCGCGCCACCCAGATCGTGTGTGACAATAGCGTTATGTCTGATCCTTCGATCTTCAGCGAACAAGAAGTAACCAAGATCATAAAGCGCGCGGTTCAGCTGAGTGAGGCGGAATCATCGCCAACCTACACACCGGGCGTCACCCGTCCGGAATTGGAGAAGATCGCCTCAGAACTCGGGATTGCCCCTTCTGCGCTCGCCAAGGCGATCGAGGACAACCAGGGTTCCCAAAATGCTAATCGGCCATTCCGATTCGTCGAGGAGTTTGAACGGGTCGTGGAGGGGGAGCTGGACCCCAGCCAGTTTGATATCGTGACGGAGGTTGCGAGCCCGATAGCGCGAACAGGGCATGCTCGCTTCGCTCAGATCGGACGAAGTTTGAAGTTTGAGGCTTGGGCGGGGACGGGACAGGCGACCGTGAACGTCGTTTCTCGCAACGGCCGCACAAAGATTCAGGTGCGCTCGACCGTGTTTATGCAGTTCCTCTACACCATGTACCCAGCCATCATCACGAGCGTGATCATCACGGCCGCGTCGGTGCCACATCACAACTTCCCCTTGGCGGCCGCGTTTAGTAGTTTGATCCTGACGCTGGCCGGGGTTGCGTTCAATTGGACAGTGAAGCGGGGGCACCAGAAGGCGGAAGAGCTGGCGGATCGGTTGCGGGCGCACATCTCGGAAGCCTTGGCGAGCGCGCCAGCCACACTGGAACCGGTCGCTAGTGAGCCGCTTGAGAAGCGTCTGAATTTGGAAAACTGACCCTGCGATCCCTTCTGCAAACCTTGGTGGGAGTTGCGACCTTTGGCAAGATCGCAACTGGTCGGAGGTTTACTAGCTCTTCTCGACTAAGCGCGAGCGGACTGCCTTCATGGCCGCTTCGGTGCGCGAATTGACCTGGAGGGCCTTGAGGATGTTGCTCACGTGGTTCTTGACAGTCTTCTCGGCGATGCAGAGGCGAGCGGCAATCTCTTTGTTGCGCATACCTTGGGCCACGAGGTCGAGGATTTCGGACTCGCGGTCGCTGAGGACGTACATTTCGCTATCGTCGATCTCGTCTTCGTCCTTGACGCGGCGGAAGTCTTCGAGGACTTTGGTGGCGATTCGGGGGGTGATTTTAGCTTCGCCCTTTTGGGCGAGGCGGATGCTCTCGACGACGTCTTGCGGGGTCGAGGTCTTGAGCAAATAGCCGAGGGCACCGGCGCGGAAGGCATCGTAGACCGTGTCATCGTCCTCGCGAATAGTGAGGATCACGACCTTGACATCCTTCTCTTGTTTTAGGAGCCTTCGGGTGGTTTCGATACCGGAGAGACGGGGCATGTTGATGTCCGTCAGAAGGACATCGGGCGGATCCGATAGGCATGCATCCAACGATTCCTGGCCATCCTTGCACACAGCGAGGACTTCCACTTCGGGCATCAGGGTCAGGGTTTTCTGGAGGGCCTTGCGATAGGCTTCTTCGTCATCCGCGATGACAACTCGAATTTTGGCGGGCATCCTGTGATTATAACCGGCACATCAGCCGGGGGATAGAATAGGACCTACTGTGAAGATTGCCACCTACAATGCTGCCTCAGTGCGGGCTCGGCTCCCGCTCATTCTCTGGTGGCTGGAGCAAAACGAGCCGGACGTCCTTTGCATTCAGGAGACCAAGGTGGAGGACGACAAGTTCCCGATGGATGAGTTCCACGAGCTCGGCTATGAGGTCGCGCTGAATGGGCAGAAGGCTTGGAATGGCGTCGCGACGCTGAGCCGGATTCCCATCGACCACACCAGTCGCGGTTTTGGCGATGACCTCATGCCGGAGGATGCGCGAATCCTGACCACGGTCATCGGCGGGATTCCCGTGATCAACACCTATGTGCCGAACGGCAACACCGTTGGGTCGGACAAGTTTGCCTACAAGCTGAAGTGGCTGGAGCGGTTCCGTCGGCTCTTGGCCGAGAACTATCAACCAGAAGCGCCCTTGATTTGGCTAGGGGACATCAACATCGCGCCCAAGCCGGAAGACGTATTTGACAGCAAGAAGATGCTGGGCGGGGTCGGTCACCACCCCGATGAATTTGTGAGGCTGGCCAAGATCGTGGAGTTTGGCCTGGTGGACCTCTTTCGGCAGTTCGAGAGCGAGGGGGGCCACTACACGTATTGGGATTTCGTTCAAGTGAACTCCGTTCGGCGCAACACGGGCTGGCGAATCGACCACATCTATGCCACGGAGGTCCTTGCGGCCCAGTGCCGGGCATGCAAGATCGATCGGGGCGCCCGGACCTTGGAGCGGCCCAGCGACCACACCTTTGTGGTGGCAGATTTCGACCTCTAGGCTGGCCATGATGTTGTATCCTCTCTCCAATTGGAACGGCAACCTGTAGCCTGGCGTAGGCTAGAGTGACGCCGAACTCGTCCTTCTTTCTCGTCCATCTCCACCTTCGATCCCATGGATACCCAACCTATCACCACCCTGGAGGCGTCGATTGACGCCGAGCTCAATGAACTTCGCCCAAAGCAGCCCGTTGGTCTGCTCAGCCGCCAACAACGGCATATCTTGATTGAGCGGGCGTTCCTGGGTCTGTACCGTTGGTATTGCGAGCGTTCGCAGGAGACACGAAATTGGAACCCTGACCTTAGTTTTGATTGGCGAAACTATCGCAAAGACCACTCTGATGAGGTCCATACAATCGTCGAGGGTTACTATGCGGTTGAACAGTACGTCCCCGACTATGTGACCGCGCTTTTGAAGGTGATTCGCACGTCCTATGGCCGTTCGCATTTTCACCTTCGGTGGGGTTCGGAAGAAGAGCGACACTCAGATATGTGGCGTAATGCCGTGCTCTTTGGTGGTAAGCGATCACGCCAATGGGTGGAGGACTACGGCGATACCTTGCGCGGCCAAGAGTGGAAATTGCCTTGGGAAGATCCGTTGCACATGCTGTTCTACACGGTTTTCCAGGAGCGCGCGACGCAGGTTAATTACTTGAACCTGGGCATTGCCGCCAAGGGGCAGCACCCACACCCCGCATTTGCGAATGACGAGGATCCGGTACTGGCGGCACTTTGCCGAACGATCGCCGTCGACGAGGCCGCACACTACAATTTCTTCCTTGAAGGTGCCCGGATCTTCATGTATTACTTCCCCGAGGAGTCGACCGAGGCGATGGTGGATGTCCTGAGGCACTTTGCTATGCCAGCGGACAACATCATTCCCGACTACGCAAAGTTTGGCGAGGTGCTGCACAAGACCACGATCTTTGGCCTGCGAGCCCATGCCCGGGACGTCGTCAAGGCGGGCCTTGAGCAGTTGGGCGTGGCGAACCTGAAGGCGGTCGAGGATGGCATTCGCCGGTCACGCGAAGTGCCAGATGAGACGGGCAAGATTCGGCTTACTTCGATCTTTGAGACGATTGACTATGGCTTTGTGGAGAGCAAGGTACAGCGGTTGTTTGAGAAGGTTGGAGCCTACGAGAAGAAGGTTGGTCTCGACGAAGTAAGTCCGACTGAGTTCGTGGTGAATCCCGTCGTGGCGAATCGGTGACCTAGCCGAATAGGCGTCGGTCCCAACGGAATTCGACTTCCGGTTCCACATTGATTTCTTGCGCTCGCGGATGGCGAGGATTGATCAACCAATTGTCTTCGTGACGGGTGACAACGCTTGGTACTCGTAGCAACGGGCTTTCGTTGTGCCGGAGCCAGGACGCTCCTATGTCGCGGGTCAAATTGGTGGGAAGGGGTTCGTCCCAGCCAAGTTGCGAGCCTAACTCTACGTCTTCGAACTCCAGGTCTAGAGGGATGAGAATACGAACTGAAGCAAAGACGTTAGGCGGGATGACTCGCCCGGTTCTCGTCAGTACTTCAACGATGGCACCAGCTAGCGACCCGGCTGTGTAGATGACGGGCGTCCCGGGATAGTTCCATCGCGCACCATACAGACGCGCCCCTTCGCCGGAGTAGAGGGGATACTCTTGGCTCCCCAGCCTCCAAACAACCAAGGGGCCGTCAGCTGGCACCACTTCTCTAACCTTCCGTAGCATCACATATTCTAGCGCTTCCGGGATGAGCAGGTCGGAGCCAACTGTGCCCTAAACAGGAAGACCATACTCAATGCCATGGAGCAGGTCAGCCACTTGGCGCCCCCCAATTTCAGTGAGGGATCGGTCGATGGGCGTCTCTCCGCCGAGCATAGGGTGAGGCAAGGTCAAGAATCGCCGGGCAGACTCTTCATCGCCCTTCCAGACGTGCTTGGCCAGCCCAACAATCGCCGCCAACCGGCTCGTTCGCTCACTTTCTTCCACGGATAATCGCTCCTTTCTGCGCGCAAGTGTCGCCTTTGGGACAACCCTATAGATGAATTTTGAATCAAAATCACTGCCAAGCCACTTGATCACCGAGCGAAGATACTCTACCGGCAAGCCCTCAAGGACCCTTAAGCGCAATTCTTCATCCGATGCATTAGTGCCAATATTATCCCTTGGACCCTGACTCAGCGATCCCGGCGGCACCGGGGCCGTACCAATATGGCCCAACGGTGGGCACGACGGCGGACCCAACGGCGAGCCCACCGGTGCAACCTGATCTCTCGCACCAGCATCATCAAAGGTCTTCACCCATGTCAAGGGATCTGGCGGGGCATCGTTCGATGCTCCTTCGACCAATTGGGCTAGCTTGACGATGTCTTCGGGAGGGTGCTTGAGCGCGTGAAACTTGGCGGATGCATCACCACCAAGATCGGTGCGATACGCAGCAAGTGGCTCACGCACAATCTTCTCAACCTTCTCAACCCTCTCAACCTTCTTCTTGGGGATTACGGGCTTCTTGGGGATAACTGGTGAATTCGCGCCCTCATCCGCCGCTTCCACCAACAATTCCTGCACCAAAGGCTTCTCTTCCTCCTCCACGCCTCATATGGTACCACACATCGCACCAAATGAGTCACCTGCTCCCAAAAGTCCCAAAAAAGCCTCCCCTGGCCAACGTGGTCGGCTCGGGGAGGCAGGTTTCAGAGACTAGTGGTGGTGGTGACCGCCACCGCCGTGTCCGGGGTCCTCATCCTGAGGAATCTCGGCCACGATGGCTTCGGTGGTCAGCAGCAGTCCGCTGATTGACGAAGCATTCTGGAGAGCCTGTCGAACGACCTTAGTCGGGTCGACGATGCCCTGCGAAAGCAGATCACCATACTCAAGAGTCGCAGCGTTGAAGCCTTCGCCCGTTCGCTTCACTCGCTCAACAACAACCGACCCCTCGGAGCCAGCGTTCTCGGCGATGGTCCGAAGCGGAGCTTCGATCGCTTTGCGAATGATGTTCAGGCCAATCTTCTCGTCGCCTTCGAGTCCAAGCGTATCAAGGATCGCACCAGCGGTGATGAGCGCGGTGCCGCCGCCAGGAAGAATTCCTTCTTCCAAAGCCGCCCGAGTAGCAGCAAGGGCGTCTTCGATTCGCGCCTTCTTCTCTTTGAGGGCAGTCTCAGTAGCAGCGCCAACCTTCACTACGGCGACGCCGCCGCTCAGCTTGGCCTGTCGCTCCTGCAGCTTCTCCTTATCGTAGTTGCTGTCGGTGTTCTCAGCTTGCTGCTTGATCTGTCGCAGTCGACCTTCGATCTGAGCCTTATCGCCCTTTCCGCCAACCAAGGTCGTTGTTTCCTTGGTGATGACGATTCGCGAACACGAGCCCAGCATTTCCGGAGTGACGTTCTCCAGCTTCAGACCAAGGTCTTCGCTGATGAACTGACCACCGGTCAGAATCGCCATGTCTTCGAGCATGGCCTTTCGTCGGTCGCCAAAGCCAGGTGCCTTGACCGCGACGAGGGGGAGATTGCCGCGAATTCGGTTCAAAACCAGAGTGGCGAGGCACTCGTTCTCGATGTCTTCCGCGATGATCACGAACGGACGACCGAGTCGCAGAACCTTCTCCAGCATGGGTATGAGGTCCTGAACGCTACCGATCTTCTTCTCATAGAACAAGATCAGCGGCTCTTCGTAGGTGGCTTCCATGCGCTGGGCGTCGGTCACGAAGTAGGGCGAAAGGAATCCCTTGTCGAACTGAAGACCCTCGACGATGTCGTAGGTGGTCTCGGTCGACTTGCTCTCTTCGACCGTCACGACTCCGTCCTTGCCGACGGTGTTGATGACTTCGGCAACGAGTTTGCCGAGTTCGGGGTCGTTGGCGGAGATCGTAGCGACCTGCTCGATCGAGGCCTTGCCATCAACCGGGGTGCTTGCCTTCTGCAACTCACCGACGATGGCGTTCACTGCCTTCTCGATACCAGTTTTGATTTGGGTAGCGTTGCTTCCGGCGGCGACGTTTCGGATGCCTTCCTTGAAGATGGCCTGAGCGAGAACGGTCGCGGTGGTTGTGCCATCGCCGGCCGTGTCGTTGGTCTTGCTGCTGACTTCGCGAATGAGCTGAGCGCCCATGTTCTCGAAGCGGTTCTCAACTTCGATTTCCTTGGCGATGGTAACACCGTCGTTGATGACGACTGGGCTACCGAATTTCTTCTCAAGGACAACGTTGCGGCCGCGCGGTCCAAGGGTGACCTTCACGGCATTTGCGAGCTTGTCGACGCCAACTTCAAGAAGTTTGCGGGCGTCATCTGTGTATTTGATTTCTTTTGCTGCCATTTTCTTGCTCCTAAATTAGGCGGTTGCGCCTGCGACCACGGCGAGAATGTCATCGGCTCGGAGGATGATGAAGTCCTTTCCGTCCACGGTCACTTCCGTGCCGCCGTACTTTCCGTAGAGCACGGTGTCGCCAACGGCGATATCCACGGGGGCGAGCTGCCCGCTATCCAGGCGCTTGCCCGGGCCGACGGCGAGGACGATGCCACGCTGTGGCTTCTCTTGGGCGGTATCCGGGAGAATGATGCCTCCGGCGGACTTCTCTTCCTTGGGAGCAGCCTCAACGACGATTCGATCGTGCAGGGGTTGGAGTGTCATAGTCTTGATCCGTTTTGGTTTCAGGCCGATGGCGCGCTGTTAGCAAACAAACGCTCCGACTGCCAATATTGGCAGTATACCGGCCCGAGTGCCAATTTCAAGGTCCTTTGCCACTCGGGAGACAGGTCCAGACTATCGCTGCATGGCGACTGGCTTCATGGTCATCGGCTTGTATTCGCCTGACCACTTCACGTCCAGCGCCTTGACTGCGGCAGTCTCATCCAGACGTCCAACGATCTGAGTCGAGGGAGCTTCATGGAGCAACTCGGGGTGAGTTTCCGCCTCGTGGCAGATCGCGATCAAGGCATCGCAGAAGTCGTCCAGCGTTTCCTTGGTCTCCGTCTCGGTCGGCTCGATCATGAAGCATTCCGGCACGATCAGCGGGAAATAGTTCGTGGGTGGATGGAATCCGTAGTCGATCAGTCGCTTGCTGATATCTAGCGCACGAATGCCGAACTCCTTCTTGTAGCGCTCGGCCGTGAGAATGCACTCGTGCATGCACGGGCGGTCGTGGGCGGGAGGCAAGACGTCCTTCAGCCGGGCGCGAACATAGTTTGCGTTCAACACGGCATGGCGGGATATCTCCTGCATCTTTTCCTTGCCGAACGCGCGCAGGTACGTGTAGGCGCGGACTTCCATCAGGAACTGGCCATAGAAGCCACTGACGCGTCCAATGCTAAGCGGCACCGACTGGTCTGCAAGGGCCTCACCCGATTCGGATCGACGAATCACCGGCACGGGCTGGAAAGGCTCGAGGTGCTTCTTCAGGCCAATCGCACCACATCCAGGACCACCGCCACCGTGAGGTGTGCTGAAGGTCTTGTGGAGGTTGAGGTGCATGCAGTCAAAGCCGTGGTCGCCGGGGCGTGTCGTCCCGACCATGGCGTTCATGTTCGCGCCATCGCAGAAGACCTGGCCGCCAGCTTCGTGCACCATTCGGCAAATCTTCTCGATGTTCGGCTCGAATAGGCCCAGAGTCGACGGATTCGTAAGCATAAGGGCGGCAACTTTTGCCCCCTTTTCGCCTTCAAGCGCGGCCTCCAAGGCGACCAAATCGGTGTTGCCGTCCGCATCCGTCGGAATCCCCTTCACGTCATAGCCGCAGCGGGCCGCGCTGGCCGGATTGGTGCCATGGGCGGAGTCAGGGACCAACACAATGTTGCGCTCGGTTTGGCCTATGGACTCGTGGTAGGCCTTGACGAGCATAAGGCACGTCATCTCACCATGGGCACCGGCGAGGGGCTGGAGGGTCACGGAATCAAACCCCGTGATGGCACAAAGCATTTCTTGGACGCCAATCAGGATTTCCAACGCCCCCGGGATGGTCTCGACCGGCTGCAAGGGGTGGATGTTGGCAAAACCCGGAAGGCGTGCGGTTTGCTCATTTACCCTCGGGTTGTATTTCATCGTGCACGAGCCGAGAGGATAGAACCCGGTCTCGATGCCGTAATTCACTTGGCTCAGGTTGGTGAAGTGTCGCAGCAAGGTGAGTTCATCGACCTCAGGCAGAGGCAGATCGGCGCGCAGGTCTCCGAGCGTGGCGGCAAGGTCAACCTCGGGAGCTTCACAGGTTGGGACGTTGCAACCAATGCGGCCCGCACGCGACTTTTCGAAAATGAGTTGGGGAGATGGGACTCTCTTGGTCCGGCCATCAGGCATATCAAATACTACCGCGCCAGAGTCGAAGTCGTTGGCATGGAAACGGCGGCCACCCCGATGACCAACCAGCGAGAAGAGTTGCCGAGGCGGACAATCCGAAGATGCCCGCCTTGGCCCGTCAATCACATACCGTCAGTTGCGGCCTTGGGGCCCGTTTCTGCTGGCTTGTTCTTGTTATAGTCCGCTCGGATTTTCTCGACATCGACCGGCTTGTTAAGGTTGCCCTTCAGGGTTTCCTTTTCTTGCGCGGCCATCGAGTCCTGGTTGCAGCCAACGAGCGATGCGAGTACGAGAAGCGAGAGGATGACTTTGATACTTTTCATCCTACTCCGTCGGCCAGAAGGCATCGAGGGTGATCAGACCGCCTCGAACTGCGCGCTTGCTCATCAGCCGACTCCATGGGACGTTCTTCGCGCTTCCATCGGTCGCAACGTAGATGTTGTTTCCTTTGGGGAAGGTCTGGATGGTGGCTCGATCGGTCGAGACCGGCACAATGCCTGCCTCAATACCGCTTGCGCGAATTCGGGCAGCTGGTCCGCAAGTCATGTTGTTGTCACCGTAGAGGTTGAAGGGAGGATCGCCCCAGAATCGGAACCAGTTGAGCGGTTCGCAACCTTGAGCCCAAAGGAAGTCATGGTGATTCGCCTGTGCGATCATGACTTGGTCGCTTGGCCTCGCCACCGCGGTGGTGGACAAGGAGGGTGCATTGTCCTTGTAGTAGGCTGCCGCCCAGATCCAAGTGCCTGGCTCCTTGCTGGCACCGCCAATGCCGTCGTAGTCCCAGAGTTCCCCACCCGTGAACTGCTGGCTGAGGGGCCAGCGCCAACCCATTCGGAAGGCATTGGGACTGGCGTCGCGAATGGTGGTTGCCTCGCGTCGAGGAGGCATGGCCCATTGGCTTGTCAAGACGAAGTTGTTGTCACTCGACTTGCCAGGACCGAGAGGGTCCATGATAACCTCGATCGACTTCATATACGGCTGCTGAAGTACGAGGAAGGAGGGAATGATCCAATCGGGCTTAAACGCCGCGACCGGGGAGAACGTGTCGTCGTGGTCGGTCGAGTACATGAGCTGTGCAAGACCAATCTGCTTACAGTTGCTGAGCACGGCGGTCGCCTTGGCCGAAGCTTTCGCTTGGGCAAAAACGGGGAACAGAATGGCAGCAAGAATCGCAATGATTGCGATGACGACGAGAAGTTCAATGAGTGTGAAAGCTCGTTGAGCGGATTTGTTCATAGGTTTACTTCTGATCTAGTTCCAGTCAGGCCGAGAAGTGGTGCCCTTTTGGGGGCGGCCGTCGTCGAGAGAACCCGCAACGGTGCCTCAAAGAGCACTTGACGATAGGCGAGAGGTCGATGGGGCGTTTCTGCAAGGTTGAGAAGCCTTTGCATTGCTGTTTCACCGATCCGGTAGAAATCTTGCTGGGCGCTGGTCAGCGAGTTTGCGTCGGGAGTCCATCTCAGAAGCCCATCGAATCCAACGATGGAAATCTCGTCCGGGATGGAAATTGCCATCTGTTTCAGTTCGCTAACAGTGCTGAGGGCGACACTGTCATTGATGCAAAAGAATGCGGTGGGGGGCTGAGGTCCTCGGAGCATTCCCTCGAGAACCTCTCTCGGGGCCCTGCTTTCAGATTCCAAAGCCTCCACAATCGGCTCCAAACCGATCTCTTCAAGTGCCTGACGATATCCCTGAATCCGTTCTTCGACGGTATGGGCGGAATCGCGATTCGTGAGACAGGGCACCCGCCGGTGGCCGAGTTCGAGGAGGTGCCGAGTGGCTTGATAGGCCGAAGCCACGTTGTCTGTGCCCACGAAGTTCGCTTCGAACCCCGTAGGCGGCAGTCGGTCGACGAATACGAATTCAAGGCCCTGATTTCGCGCTGCCTGCAAATCAGGAAGGCTGCTTTCACCTCCAAGCAGCCAAATGATTCCTCCCAGAGCGTCTGGATCCTGGATCAGTTGCTGGATGAACAGGCGTTCCGATGCGATGACATCTTCCCAGGAAGGCCCGGAAACAGTTCCAATCACCAGCCGCACATCCGCCTTCATGGCCGCCCTCTGGATGCCCCGCATGATTGTGGTCACGACGAAGTCATCCATGTACGGCCAAAGCCAAATGCCAAGATGGCCGGGGCGACCGCTTGCGCCCAATTGACGCGGCAATGCCGCGACAGTCTTGCGGCAACCTGAAACGGACAGCACGAGCCCCTCTTGGTTCAGGAGGTCAATCGCCCTTCGGACGATCGTCCGACTCACACCAAATCGATCCCCAATGGCACGCTCACTTGGCAGTTTGCGATCATCTCGCCGAGCAACGAGGTCTTGCCTGAGACCATCCAGCACCATCTGCACCAGTGGACTCGCACTGTCGGGAGAATGCTGGTTTTTTTGGTTCTTGTGGCTCATGGCCTTACGCTTAGAGCATCTTAACATTCCAATTCGGGGTCTGGTCAGCAAATTCTTCGATCATTCTTCCGAATTGAAAAAAAGAACCAGAAGAACCACTGCGAGCCGTTCAAGGGGGGCCGAGAGGTTGAATTCCGAATCTCGGGCGATCTCCAATTGGACCTTTGTCCGGACAAACCACCCAAGCGGCCAATTGCGATTGGACTCGATCGACTTCGGTTAGGGGTGGTGACGAAAGGCCCATCGCCGAAAAATCGGCGCGAACCTCAAAGACGACGGCATCGGCGGGATTGCCATGTGGAGCGCAGAAAGGAATTCGTGGGTGCAGGAGAGAGGGGACTAAGGTTTTGTGTCACATAAAAACAGCTGTGTCCAACCTCCCTAAAAGAGACGATAATCCTCCTTGCGGTGAAGCTAATCGTGTTAGAATCAACTTACATTCATGCGGATAGGTTCTATTGGGCACGATTCCAAACTTGTGCTCCTGATTGAGGACAACGAAGATGATGAAAGGCTAATGCGCATGGCGCTTCGCCGACAGAACATCATCAACGAAATTGTTGTCGCCTACGATGGTCAGGAAGCATTGGATTACCTGGATGGTGACGGAGCCCACACGGGCAGAGACACGAGCGTTCTGCCGATGGTGATCTTCGTTGACCTGAAAATTCCCAAAGTCAGCGGCGTTGAAGTCATCCGTCGCCTGAGGGCTAACCCGAAAACGCGTCGAATTCCAGTTATCGTGTTAACGGGAATGAGCGACCCTGAATCAATAGCTGAATGCTACGAAGCTGGCGCAAACAGCTACGTCGTCAAGCCCACCGATGCCGGTGACTTCTCCGACATGGTGTTGCAATTGGGCATGTACTGGCTCCTCCTCAACCGGCCGTCTCCAGATCGCGTGACCGCCTAGGGGCCTGCGGGGATACACTGAGCTTAAGGTGATGACCCGATGATCTCCTGGGCAAGCGCCTCTGACCCAACCATCCTCGCACTTCTTTCGGCGCACCCAAGGGTGCAAGAGGTCCGGACGGACGATTCGGAAGGAATCCAGTTTGCGCAAGGCGACTGGGTGCGTTCGATCCGGCGCCAGGCTCCCGCCAGCCTCAGTGGTTTGGTCGAAATGATCGACAACAATCCGATGGTGTGCGCGGACGATTTCGCGCTCCCTTCCCCACTCGCCAGCCTCGCCAGCATCGCGCTTGGGCCGATAATTGATGCTGGGCTGTTGGTCGAGGAACCGATTTTGCTCACTTCGTCCGAGCTCGCTTCGAATGACCTCGCGAGCACGCTCGCTGCACTCAACTGGCCCCACGGTGCCATCCTGAACACAGAGTTGCCCCCTCTCGAAGGGGCCGTAGCCGTCACGGCGATGGCCCTGATCGCCATGACAGATGACTTCGACGAGATCGATGAACTCTACGAGGAGCGCTACGGACGTTGCTTCTTCATCCGCTGTGACGATGCCTCAGAATGGGACACCCGCCTTGTGGTTGGCTCACAAAACGCCCTCTATCGGTTGCGGATCACTCCAGGCGACCCACACACTCTCCTCCGAATTCAAGTCATGGCGGCTTCAGAGGGCAAAGTTGGCGCGGGCCAGATGGTCCACGCCATGAACGTGATGGCTGGCTTTGAGGAAAGCCTGGGAATCGCCTGATTCGGCCAAGTATCATGGGGCCGATGGTGCTGGATCCACAAGTCACCGTGCTGGTGCCAGCGCTGAACGAAAAGGACACGATCGCGGAAGTGATCGACCGGCTTTTGGCCCTTCCCCTCGCCACCCAGGTCATCGTCGTGGACGATGGAAGTACGGATGGGACCACGGAAATTCTCGCGACCTACACGGATCGGATTCTCGTCCTGCGGAACGAACGCCCAGGCGGAAAGGGTTCGGCGATTCGACAGGCGCTTCAGCACGCCGCTGGCGTGGCCACGATCATCCAGGACGCCGACCTGGAATACAGCCCGGAGCAGATCCCTATGCTGGTGCAGCCGATTCTGGACGGCAAAGCGGAGGTCGTATATGGGACACGATTTGCCCACGGTCTTCCGGTAGGAATGGCCCTTCCGAACAAAATCGTCAATATCCTGCTTGCGCTATCCGTGCGGGTTCTCTTTCGGTACCGCATCACAGATGAGGCCACCTGCTACAAGGCGTTTCGGACCGGGTTGCTGAAGGACATGCACCTGATCTGCCAGCGCTTCGAGTTTTGCCCCGAGGTCACGGCGAAGTCGCTGCGGATGGGCAAGCGAATTGTGGAGATTCCCATCGACTACGTTCCCCGCTCGAAGGCGGCGGGCAAAAAGATCCGCTGGACCGACGCGCCGGAGGCTTTCTGGACCCTCTTCCGTCATCGGTTTGGCTTCTAGTGATGCATCCAACTAGGCACCAGCGACGGGGACAGCTCAATCGTTAGCCAACCCGCGAGGACCGCGAGCCAGAAGCCCGCGGCCAGCAAAGGGTAGCGCAAGTAGCAAGTGGTATCGCGCTTACCGTGGCACCAAGCAACGATGAAGAATGTGGCGGAAAGCAGTGCCGCCACCGGGAGCGCGAAGCGGCCAAGCAGAAGCGAAACCGTCGCGATTTTGCAGTAAGCAAAGGCGAGGCGCTCGAAACGCTGGGCGTGACTTTCGGGGTTGATCATTTCTTCGGCCTGCAATCTAGAGAATTCGGATGTTCCATGGTTGAATCACAACGAGCCCGAGTATGGGAGCAACGAGCACAATCAAAGCGTAGATCCACAGTTGATCAGGGGAAAGCCACACGACACACGAGCACAAGCCGATCAGGGGCGTCACGAGGATTAGCAGGATAATGGTAATGCGCTTGCGAAGGCGGGCGCATCGTCCGCACCAGCCGTCGGTGGAAGGGCAGCCACAGGCAGGGCAAATCGTACTCCGGTCGGCACCGGGTGGAGTCGGCAAGATCACATTCAAAAAGATCAAAGCCAGAGTCGGCAGGGCGACTATCAGAATAGGCGCAAACAGACCGGGTTGAAGTGTGGATTGGTTGTTCGAATCGACATGCATCAGAGATGCTGCCCAGTAATAGATTGGATAGGTGAGGAAGAGGACAATGCACTGCATCCACGCCCGGACTCGATGGCGTCGGCAGGCTGGGCACTGGCCAAATAGGTCGAGCCGCGTGCCACAAGTTGGACATGATGACGGTGGTCTCCGGTTCTCCAAATTTTCGAGAGAGCTGGTGCTACTCATGTCCTCGACCAAAAGGTGCTATTTTCTTTGCCACCTCGCCCAAAGAATAATGCCCACAATGGGAGCGACTAGAAGGGTCAATCCCGTCACCCATACCTGGTTTGCATCAACGGCAATGGTAAGTAGGCACGACATGAAGCCGATTACAGGCATCACCGCGCACAGCAATAGGAGTGTCGTGGTGTGACGGAGTTTCACGCAGCGATGGCACCAGAGGCCTTCAGGAGAAGGACATCCACAGGCTGGGCACGTGGATGAAGCCATCGAGTGGGACGAAATCGGCAGCCAACGTTGCAGCAGGATCAAGAAGCCGACGATAAGTACGATTACTAGTATCGGTTCAATAACAGATGGCTGGAAGAATGAGTTGTTTGCGCGCTCGACCCTTCCGTTCGAGAGTATTGAAAAGTAGGCTGGGAACGTGAGGATGAGACAAACAGCTTGGCACCAGGCTCTTCGGGTGTGCTTTTGACAAGATGGGCACTTACGGAGATTTTCCAGATGGGTCCCGCATACGGGGCAAAGGCTCATTGGATTGGTCTGTTTTGGTGGAATGGGTTCTGTGCTCATACATCACGACCAATTTTTTGAATCAACCAATATCCCAGTGCGAGAAATGCACCTGCACAAAGGAGAATTCCAAAAGCGTAGAGAAATTGCCCCTGAATGCCAAAACTCAGAATACACGATCCTGCCCCCAAACACGGGATAGCGAAGACGAGGCTCAGAATCAGCCCTCTCCGCCGATCTTGGGCACACGAAGGGCAGTAGCCCTTAACCAGTTCACCACGACACACTGGGCACTTTAGGCCGTCTTCGGATTCCATGACTTCACCAGTCTTCGGAGGGCATAAACGGCGACAGCGGCGCAGATTGCGGGCACCAACCACGGTGAGGAGACAGACGATTCGCGAAACGGCTCTATAAGCATCCGGCTTACCGACCAAAGGAAGAGGGATAAGGCGAAAACATCGCCCCGATCGCGGTACCACCAGGCCGCGAGGAATGTGATAAGGGCCGATCCAGAAAGGAGAAACTGAGTGGGGTATCTCGCAGCATCATGCTGGAAGACAGCCCAAGGCAGGTCGCATTCCCTGCCATAGCAGCAGCCGTGGAACCAGCACCCGATCCGACCGATACTCTCACCCGCCGGGAGAGCGACAGCCCACAGAGGGCCGGTCGAGACCTTGATTCCATAGCGACGTTTGGCGATCTCGACCCCAAGCCAACCGCCAAGGACGCCGGCGATGATGGTCCGGCCACCAGGCGATGAACCCGTTCCAAGGGAGAAAACTGACTGGCCCAACCACCCAGCGACAACGCCGACGAGAACGCCAATAAGGGCGACTTCGTTTGTCTGCGAGAGATTCAGATTGCGCCGCTTGGCTTCGTAGAAGTAGACCGCCCCACCAATGGCGAAG
The DNA here is from genome assembly GCA_049317025.1 of Fimbriimonas sp. Lineage (GTDB taxonomy): Bacteria > Armatimonadota > Fimbriimonadia > Fimbriimonadales > Fimbriimonadaceae > Fimbriimonas. Next base: position 41,164 of record JBMOJD010000020.1, read on the forward strand.
CCAAGCATATTGAAGATCACGCCGAGGGTGGGATTCATAGCACTCTCAGGGTCGATTTGCGCTCGGGAAAGTCGATGGCGTCTTCGAACATCCAACGCCAACAAAACGAGTAGCGACGGGGGTCTTCTTCGAAAGTCCCGACGTGGACACAGCATTGGCGAATGCGGGCTTCATGGAAGGTGTGGGCATCCATAAACATTTTGACCGTCACTCGGAACGTGTGGGTCGCCAATTTCTCAAGGTCGGGCTCTTTGCGCGACCACCAGCCATCAAAGAGGTCGCGTACGCCGGGGACACAATCACACATGCGCACAAGGTCCCAGGCGAGTTGGAGCGAACTGGCTTTCTGCTGTTCACTCAACACCCTCTGCAGGGTTCCATCCTTCGCCATCGCTTGGATGGAATCTCGCACGTTGTCGAAGGAAATTGAATTTGCGGCCAGGTGAATCCACCGACGCATCTCGTCGCGCCCGATCAGAGAGACCATGGACTTCCATTGGCCCCGGGCATCCTTGAGGAAGTAGCCGATATCGCAGCAATCGCGATGCGTGCACGGGAGAGGTACAAAGTCTTCTTCTCGATTTAGTCGTTTAAGGACTCCGGTCGGTGTCAGTCGCTTCTGAGGATCAATCCCACTATTTCGTCCAGACCCAAAGACCGGTTGGAAGGCAATGCCAGAGATGAATGGCGTACTAAGGCCCAGCTCGAAGATGTCCTTCAGTTCGTGATCATTAACACCCAGTTTTGCGGTTACTACCAGGGTCGTAAAGATCTTGGCTTCCCCGAGGAGATGAAGCACTCGCTGCTTCTCTTCGGCAAGAGGTTCGCCGCGCAGGGTGACGTAAGTGGCGTCCGTAAGGCCGTCGAACTGGAGGTAAATCTCCACCCGGTCGCGGTGGGCGGCAAGGAAGCTCAGGAACGCGGGATCCTTCGCAATCCGACGCCCATTGGTGTTGAGCATGATGCGCGTGAC
>JBMOJD010000021.1:0-41621 GCA_049317025.1 Fimbriimonas sp.
CTCGCGAAGAGCCCAGGTTTGGCCCAGTCAGTGACGTACCACGACGCCTGCCACCTCGCCCATGGCCAAAAGATTCGCTCGCAGCCCCGCGAACTGATTCGCGCCGTTCCCGGCGTTCACTTTGTCGAGCTGATGGAAGCCGACGCCTGCTGCGGAAGTGCGGGAATTTACAATGTCGTCCAGCCCGTGATGGCCCGACAGCTCTTGGAACGAAAGTGGAAACGCGTGGAGGCCACCGGCGCGGAGCTCGTGGTCACCGGCAATCCCGGCTGCCACTCGTGGATCGCCCAGGCCTCTCGCGAGCACAAAGGGCCGGTCCGCGTGCTCCACACCCTGGAATTTTTGGAGTTTGCATTCGACGGCGCCATTCCCCAAGAATAAGCCAAGAATGATTTAAAGTTATAACGATCACCTTGTTTGCTATTCAATCTGCGTATAGAATGAATGCATGGAACGGATTTATCGAATCAACAACCACGACTTGGCGGATCCATATCGCAAGGTGGCGACCAATCCCCAGCTTGAAGCCGATTTGGTCGAGAACGGGTATGCCGTTCGCGAGCGACTCTTTTCGCTCGAGGAAGTCGCCGCCCTGCGACAGGCCGTGGACGAGCTTGCCGAGGCCGCTGGCGGAGTTGGATCGGTCGGTACGGACGTCACCTTCGGCGGCCTGTTCGTCCGGTCCGCAATCGAGAAGCATCCCCTGTTCTGGCAAGTAGCCAACGATCCGCGCCTTCTCGACCTCGCCCGGACGATGCTCGGCCCCCAGGTCCAGATCCACGGCAATGTCCTGCGCATCACCTACCCCGGCCAGCCAAACCAGGAGACACATTGGCACTTCCACCAACGCGTAGTGCCCGATCCAATCCCGCCCTTCTTCGCCTACCCAAGAGTGTTGGATAACCTCATCTATCTCGATGATCTAGATGATGAAACCGGCCCGTTCTGCGTGCTTCCCGGCACCCACAAGGACATTACCAAGGAGCTGCCCGCTGGCATCAAAACCGACTTGCCTGGCCAGGTGAAGGTGATCGTTCCCGCCGGATCATGCGTCACGGCGGATGCCGCCGTGTGGCATCGAGGCATGGCCACGACCGAGAAGGGAAGGGTCCGGCGGCTCCTGATCATCGGCTACAGCCCGACCTGGATGAAGCCGATCGACTTTCCTTCTCCCGAATTCATCGCCCGCCATCCGGAGCCAGAATCTCGCGAACTGCTCGGCCTGGCCGGACACTACTAACCGGGACCTTCGGAACTTGATTGGCCACGACTCGTAGTAAGCACGAGTGGTGGCCCAAGGCCGCAGGTTCAATAAATGAGTTTCAGTGATTCGATTCCCACTCCCCTGGTAGATATCCAGAGCACCCCCGACGAGCGCAACATCCCCATCGACCGCGTCGGAGTGCGCCAGGTGAAGTACCCAATGCATGTCCGCGAGCGGGACAACGGCCAGCAACATACGGTCGGCACCTTCGCCCTCACCGTCGATCTCCCCAAGGAGTTCAAGGGCACCCACATGAGCCGCTTCCTTGAGGTTCTTGGCGAATACAACCACGACTTAGGGCCCGAAACCATTCCGCACATCCTTGCCAAGCTACGCGAAAAACTCTTTGCCGAGACCGCCAACCTAGAAGTTAGCTTCGTGCTCTTTCGCGAAAAAGCTGCCCCCGTGACGGGCAAGAAGGGAATGATGGGTTACGAGTGTGGCTTCGCCGCCACCGGCGGCAAGACGAACCTCTTTGAGCTCATTCTTACCGTCCCCGTGACGACTCTTTGCCCCTGCTCGAAGGAAATTTCCGACCGGGGAGCCCACAACCAGCGAGGCTATGTTCGCGTTCGGGTCCAACCGAACGGCTTGCTTTGGCTGGAAGACGTGATCGACCTGATCGAGGCCTGCGGCTCAGCTCCGCTCTACCCGGTCCTCAAGCGTCCGGACGAAAAGTTCGTGACCGAGCAAGCCTACGACAATCCCCGATTCGTCGAAGATTTGGTTCGCGAGGTCGCCCTCGCTTTCGACCGTGACGACCGGATCGTGGCCTACGAAGTTGAGGTCGAAAACCACGAATCTATCCATGATCACAACGCCTACGCCTACCTAAAACGGGCGAAGTGAACCCGCTTTAGGACTTTTGGCAAGTCGACAAAACCTTCGTGCCCACAGTTTGTCTATTACGTGGGAGACGAGAATGGCAGAAGGCGAAATCGAAACGTTGATGCAACAAGGGAAGTGGCAAGAGGCTCTTGGGCTGTGCGCTCAGGAGCTTCGTCAGAGGCCTGGCTCGGCCAAGCTGAATGGCCTCCTCGGCATGTGCTACTTCCGCCAGAAGAAGTACGCGGAGTCGCTTGAGCCCTTTCGTCGTGCCGTCACCTTGGACCCCGGCTTTTGGGAGATCGGCATCCGCTACGCCCAGGCCCTCGAATTCGAGGGCCAGCGCGAAGAGGCCTACACCGTCGCGTGCGAATGGAACCGCGTCCGCCCCGGACACCCGACCCTGGAGGGGCTCATCGAGCACCTCGAATACCGGATCAAGGGCAACCGCAGTGAGATTTGGGAGAAGACCCGCGGTTTGAACCGCGAAGTGCTGCTATCCGACACTGCTTGAGTCGATGGCCTCTTCCTTCGTCTCCACCTTCGCCAATTTCCCGTCGCGAATGTGGAAGATTCGGTCGGATACATCCAGCATCTTGTGGTCGTGAGTGGCGGAGATGATCGTCACCTTCTTCTCGGCGTTGAGCATCCGCAACAGGTCGATGATCTCTTGGCCCGTCTTGAGGTCAAGGTTCCCCGTCGGCTCGTCGGCCAGGATAATAGCGGGCTCATTGGCAAGCGACCGAGCGATGGCAACACGCTGCTGCTGACCGCCAGATAATTCGGAAGGTCGGTGGTGATACCGATGACCCAGGCCGACCGTTTCCAATAGCTTCATGCCCTTCTCCTCGGCCTCATCCGGCGGCAGACCCGCGAAAAGCATGGGCAGCGTGACGTTCTCCAAAGCCGTTCGCACGGTGATCAGGTTGAACGTCTGGAAAATGTAGCCGATGGTGTGGCAGCGCAAGAAGGCAAGTTCGCGCGGGGTCAGCTGGGCGATATCGACCGAGTTGACAAAAACCGAACCCTCGTTGGGCCGGTCAAGGCCGCCGATCATGTTGAACAAGGTGGACTTGCCCGATCCCGAAGGACCCATAATGCTCAGATACTCGCCCGTGTAGATCTCGCACGTGACGCCATTGAGGGCACGCACGGCCGCCTCGCCCTCGCCATACTGCTTCACGACATCGACGGTGCGAACAACAACTTCTCGTTCTGACATTTGGCTTAGACCTCAACTCTGAGTGCAGCGGCGGCGGGCATTTTTGCCGCCTGAACGGCGGGCGCGATGGCGGCGACCACCGTCATCACCAATCCAAGAACGGTACCGGTCAGGATGATCCCGGCCAGGGCTCCCCCCGCCACGGGGTTCCCGGTGAATCGCAAGACAAGCGCCATGAAGCCCACTCCAACCAGTGAGCCCGAAAGCGAACCCGCCAGCCCGAGCAGGATGGCCTCCAAAAAGAAAACGCGGACGATGAAGCTATCGCTGGCACCCAAACACTTGATCGTCCCGATCTCGCGATAACGTTCCGTGACGCTCATCAGCATCGAATTCGTGACGCCCACCAGGCACATCATTAGCGATGTGCTCAGCAGCCAGATCATGCGTGACTTGGCGTCCGGCCCCGCCGAAGTCTCGGAGAGCCCGAGAGTCTGAATGCTCGTGAAAAACGCGATGCCCAAAGCCACGCCAAGCGAAGTAATCGCCATGCGAAGAAAGCGGACACGGATACTGGCCAACGCTTGGTTCCAGGCGACCCAGAACGGCGGATCCTGATCCTTGAATTGGGACCGGTCCAGTTTTTTGTCGCTCACTTCTTCTTCACCATGATGGAGATCAGCCCTCGTTGGCTCAACATCTGTAGGAAGGCTGCCAGAGACGCGTCCGCCTCCAACCGGTTCATTCTATACCGACTTCGCAATTTGCGCGCAATACCATCCACGGTGTGAACGCCGTCGCACAGTTCCCAAACGTACGCTCCGACCGGTTCGAGCTCAAACTTCTTGGTCGGCGAAGACTTGGACCACCGCGCCAGAGCCTGAGAGAAGCGGTTAGTCGATTCGGCCAGAGGCATATCCAGCACGATGCCCTCTTCGGCCTCGATCCAAGTCACGACCGGGTTTCTCTTCGGCCTTGCCTCGCGCAGGCGGTCCATGGCGATGGGTGGCTGCCGATTGACCAGCGACTTTACGATCTCAACCAATCCCATTGCGGCCTCCAATTTGGTTGACGTGTTGAGCACCGAATGGTGATCAACTGATTCCGATCTTCTTCGTACCGGACGATCGCCTCAACGGGGGCACGAAGAAAGGCCCGGTGCTCACGAAGTCGCAAACCCCCGTTCTCCTCGATGATCTCCGGCTGACGCATCTGAAGCACGCTGGTGGCCCAATCCGGCAGGGCATGCCGACGCAAGAGCTCGGCCCCGAACGCCCATCGCTCGGCGCGCAAGCCGACCCTCGGCCCATCCCCTTCGATCATGGTCCGCCCTGCCTGCAGCATGGGATTCCGAATCTTCAGGCCAGCGGGAAGCTGCACTTCAAGCCCGAAGAGGCTCCACCACTCGGCTGGCCGGTCACCATAGGAGATGAACGACTCCAAAAGGGTTCGGAATGGCCCCAAGATCGACTCGCGTCGGGGAGCTACGGCTTCGACGAAGAAAACTCGGCTACACGGCTGGGAGAAAAACAAGGCCCCGCGACCGTGGTCGCCGCCGCTGTAGCGATAGACCGAACGCTCGCCTTGGCGTTCAGAATCAAATTCGAAGGGAATCTTGCGTTTGCGGGCGTCTTTCGCCAGCCGATCTCGGTAGGCCCCGAGAGCACCCTCAAGATTATCAGGTGGTTTTTGGTGCTTCCAGCGCACCTGGAACGATATCTTGCCTGCGGAGGCGATCCGAACGTAACCTTCGTTCCGATCGCCCTGCAGCGAGAGGGGGGCCCAATCTTCGGGGTGGTCAAGGCCAAACCCCTGCCACGCGAAACGCAAGGTTACTTGGGGCTCTTCGACTCTTCGACCTTGCGGCCTTCTTCCTCAATGCTGGTCTGGAGCTGGCGCTTGCCCTCATCCAGGCCCTTTTGAAGCTCGCCAACGCCGCGACCAACGCCGCGAAGGAGCTCAGGAATCTTCTGTCCACCGAAAAGGACAAGAACGATGATCAGGATGATGATTCCTTCCTGCGCGCCAAACCAAGCCAAGTATTGGGTCATGAAATTTTTCCTCCCGTAAAACGGGTGTTTGACTGATTATACGCCGGACTCTGGGGCCGGCGACCAAAGGTTGCAAAAGCCCCTTCGATAACTGGCACCTTTCCAAGTGCCGCCCACCCAGTGCCGACCACCCAGTGCCGACCACCCAGTGCCGACCACTTAGTGCCGCCCACCTGAACGTGCCGCTGGTATCATTGTGGGTCTATGCCTGAGCTATTGGCGAGTTCGCTCATCCGGGACGTGCCCGATTTTCCCAAGCCCGGGATCATGTTCAAAGACATCACGCCGGTGCTGGAGCACCCCGACGCATTTCGGCAAGTCGTGGACTTGCTCGCCGAAGACGCAAAGAGACAGGGCGCCGAGGCAATCGTCGGCATCGAGAGCCGGGGATTCCTCTTCGGAACGCCCATCGCCATCCAGCTTGGCCTTCCCTTTGTGATGGCGCGAAAGCTCGGCAAACTGCCCTACGACCGAATCAGCGAAGAGTACGCGCTCGAATACGGCACCAACACCGTCGAGATGCATGTCGATGCCCTGCGGCCGGGACAAAAGGCCTACATTGTCGATGACCTGCTCGCCACTGGCGGCACGGCGGCTGCCGCCGCTCGGCTTGTCGAGCGCCTCAACGGCAAGGTCTGTGGCTTCGGATTTCTCATTGACCTCACGTTCTTGAATGGTCGCGAAGTGTTGGTCTCCTACCCCGTTACTTCTATGCTAGAATTTTAGTCATGAGACTTCTTCTTTGCTCAATCGTTGCGCTCGTCGGCTGGGGACAGGGATTCATTCCCGAGAAGGCAACTATCGCCGATCTCCTCAAGGAAGGAACGAAGTGGGACAAAAAGGAAGTTGCGGTCATCGGCTATGTGACCGAATTCAAGCAGAAGACCAGCCGCAAGGGGAACGACTACTTCACCTTCAAACTCGTGGATAAGCTTGAGGGCAAGGCCGAGTTCATCAGCGTCTACGGCCAAGGCAAACTGTCTCCCGCGCCGATCGACAAGGCCCATGCCGTTGTCTCCGGCGTTTTTGCCAAGGAAAAGTCCGTAGGCGACCAGACTTTTCGCAACGAAGTCGACGTTACTCCCCGTGGCGATAAGAAATTCGGCGTAAAGGTCCTGAAGAAAATCGAAGGGAATTGACCTCGCCGCCTCGATTGTTGGCCGTGATGGGGGCCACGGCGACCGGCAAGACCGACGTCGCCGAGGCCATCGCCGCCGAGTGGGGGGCAATGCTGATCAATGCCGACGCCTACCAGGTCTACCTGGGTCTCGATATTGGCACAGCAAAGCCAACTAACACGCATCTATACGAGCTTCTGGACCTCAAGGAGGTCACTGCTTCGTACAGCGTCGGCGAATTTGTCGAGCGAGCACATGTCTTGCTCGACAACGCCTTTAGTCAGTCCCGTGATGTGGTAGTCGTGGGCGGCACTGGGCTTTACGTCCGGGCTCTCATGGAAGAATACGACACCATGGCCGGTCCGCCCGACCAGCGCCTGCGCGAGGAACTGAACGAAATCTTCCTTACCCAGGGCCTAGATCCGCTGGTCCAGCGACTGCGGGATGGCGACCCCGTGACCGCATCCAAAGTCGACCTTCGAAACCCCGCTCGGGTCAAAAGGGCCATCGAGAGGATGGAATGCGACCACGTTGCTGGCAAATCGTTGCCCGCATTTATACGGGCCAAGGCGGCAACTTGCTTAGAGAACTCCAAGCAGAACGAGCATATTCAACACCGTGTCGGAAAAATGGTGCAAAATGGTTGGGTCGATGAGGTCCGGCGTTTTCGAAATGCTGGTTATTCTGCCGATGCGCCCGGTTTTCGGGCGATTGGATACCGGGATATCTGGCAAATGCTCGATGGAGAGCTAGAGCAGGATGCCGCGATAGCGAGTGTGGTTCTTGAGACATGCCGCTACGCGAAGCGTCAGCGCACTTGGTTGCGGTCGGAACCGAATCTAACGTTTTTGCGAAGCGAGACCACTGACGGTCGTCTGAGCGAGATTCGCAACTTGTTTTGATCACCGGAGGTTTCATATTTTGGGAAAGGCAATTAATCTGCAGGACATGTTCCTGAACCAGGTGCGCAAAGAGGGCATTGGCGTCACCATCTATCTCACAAACAGCGTTCAGCTCCGCGGCCAAGTCCGCGGCTTCGACGCCTTCACGGTTCTGCTCGACACGCCGGGCAAGCCGACCCAGTTGGTTTACAAGCACGCCGTGGCGAGCATCGTTCCTTCGCGCCCCATCGGCCAGACCACGAGCCGCCAAGACCATGACCACCATCAGCAAGAAGACGTGGAGTAAATCCTGACCGCTTTCATCAAGATGCAAGGAATCGGCAACGATTTTGTGATGCTTGATTGGGTTGCCTCGTCGCCGCCCGAAGTTGACCTGAGCCTGCTTTCGCGGCAGATGAATGACCGCAAGTTCGGAGTAGGGGGCGATGGGCTGATCGTCACCGACCAACTCTCGCCCGAACTCTACCGCATGCGGATGTTCAATCCCGATGGGTCCGAGAGCGAGATGTGTGGCAACGGCCTTCGTTGCGTGGCCCGCCTGTTGGCCGACCGGCACGGTTTGGATGGTCAAGTCGCGGTCCAAACCGGAGCGGGAACCTTGACGGTCGTGATCCAGGCGGATAAATCCGTGCGGGTCGCCATGGGCAAGGCGATGTTCACTCGTGGCGAGATCGGAATGCAGGGGCCTGCGGGCGAAGCCTACGTGGAGCGCCACCTTAGCCGTGGCTACCGGGGCACAGCGGTCTCGATGGGCAACCCCCACCTCGTGATTTTCGTCGACGACGTTGCCTCGGTGCCGCTCGCCGAGCACGGTCCCGAGTTCGAGGAGCGGCCTGATTTTCTTCACCGCACCAACGTCCACTTCGTCCAGCGAATCACCGAAGATCATCTGCGAGTTCGAACGTGGGAGCGCGGAGCCGGCGCCACGCTGGCCTGCGGGACCGGGGCCTGTGCCTGCCTCGCCGCCGCCGTCGAAACTGGCCGCGCCGCCCGCAAGTCAACCCTCGAACTTCCGGGTGGAAAGTTGACTGTCGAATACGGCCAAGATAGAGAAGTGTTCATGACCGGTCCCGCCGAAACCGTCTTCGAGGGCACGTGGCAAGCATGAAAAGAGTCGTCTCCATCAGTCTCGGCACCCCGAAGCGAGACAAAGTCCACGAAATCGAACTTCTCGGTGTGCCTTTCCGCCTCGAAAGGCAGGGGACCAATGGCGACCTCCAAGAGTTCAGCCGCCGATTCCAAGATTTAGATGGCAAGGTCGATGCCCTTGGTGTCGGTGGTGCCGACATCTGGGTAGTCATCGAAGACCGACGCTACGCCTTCCGACAGATTCAGAAACTCGTCTCCGTCGCCAAGAAGACGCCCGTTGTTGATGGCAGCGGACTCAAGCACACGCTAGAGCGCGAGGCTATCCGCCGATTGCAGCGCGATGGCGTGGTGGACTTCGCCAAAGAGAAGGTCCTCCTGGTTTCGGCCGTCGACCGCTTCGGCATGGCTCAAGCGTTGGTTGAGGCCAAGGCGTCGGTCGTGTTTGGAGATCTGCTCTTCGGACTCGGAGTGAATATTCCGCTCACAACCTACGAACAGGTGAAGACCGTCGGCCGATTGCTGTTGCCCATCGTAACCATCTGCCCGCTCAAATGGTTCTATCCCACCGGCGAGAAGCAGGAGCAGCGAACACCCAAGTTCCCCAAAATCTTCGCCGAGTCCACGTTCATCTGCGGCGACTGGCATTACATCCGAAGATACGCGCCGGAGAACCTGACCGGGAAGACGATTCTCACGCAGACCTTGCGTACGGCGGACCTCGACTGGCTACGAACCACCGGGGCTCGACGGGCCATTGCCACGACCCCCATCATTGGTGGCGAAAGCTTCGCCACCAACGTCATGGAAGGGGCAATCGTTGCCCTGCTGGGCAAGCGGCCCGAAGAGATGCGCGAGCAAGACTACTTGGACGTGCTCGCGCAACTCGACTGGAAGCCTCAGGTCATTGACCTTAACGCTTAAGCGGCGGGAAGATGGTGGCCACCACCCTTCGGAGGCCTGACCAGCGATAGAATAACCGAAAGGGCCAAGATTCCCACAATGACTCCGAGCGAAAGAGCAATCGGGAACTTGTAAACCGGATCAACCCAAGTGTGCATGTAATAGGTCCAGCACATCTTGCCGCCGACGAACACCAAGATCGCGGCCAACCCATAGCTCAGATACGCAAACATGCTCATCAACCCACTAAGGGCAAAGAACAGCGCGCGTAAGCCAAGGATGGCGAAGACGTTCGACGTGAACACGATGAACGGATCCTTGGTAATCGCAAAGATCGCCGGAATCGAGTCAACCGCGAAGATGATGTCGGTGAATTCGATGAACAGTAGAGTGACAAACAATGGCGTCGCCCAAAGTCGGGCGTCGATCCTGGTAAAGAACTTCTGACCCACAAAGTCCGGCGTAACCGGGACAAACTTGCGGAAGAGCTTGATGATCGGGTTCTTGTCCGGCTCCAGCTTCTTGTCCTTCATCGCTACCATCTTGATGCCAGTCAGGATCAAGAACGCGCCAAAGACCAACACCATCCAAGCGAACTCTTTCAGCAAAGCAGAGCCCGCCGCAATGAAGACCGCACGGAAGATGAGAGCCCCCAAGATGCCCCAGAAGAGAACCCTGTGCTGAAGCTTCGCGGGAACATTGAAGTAGGCAAAGACCATCAGGAAGACAAAGATATTGTCCACACTGAGCGCCTTTTCGATCAGATATCCGGTCAGAAACGCAAGACCAGCTTCGTTAGCACTGTAGGCACTATTGGGCTGGATCTTATCCCAGAACATGTAGATGCCAAGGTTAAAGGTCAAGGCCAAAGCGATCCAGATTGCACTCCAGATGAGCGCTTCTTTGATCTTTACATCGTGGGCTTCTCTGTGAAAGACGCCAAGGTCGAGAGCGAGCATTCCAAGCACGAAGGCAAGGAAGCCAGCCCAAATTCCAATTGGGATACCTGCTAATTCCATATGTGATAATTCGTTAGGGAGAGTTAGAAGTCAAAAATGTCTTCGAAGATGTTCTTCTTCTTCTTTCGCTTCAAATAGTCGTCGTCGTAAGATCGACGCTTGCGGTCATCATCGTCGTCATCGCGACGGTAGACCACCTGGTCACGTGCAACCGAAGGCATGGATGGGGACTCCAACGCCCCCGCGCGGGCAATAATCTTGTCGAGCTCACCCCGGTCCAGCCAAACGCCACGGCAAGCAGGGCAGTAGTCGATTTCTACACCCTGGCGGTCAGTCATGACCAATTCAGATCCATCAATAGGACATTTCACGATATTTCCTCCACGAGCGGCAAGGGCCGCGATTCCGTGAAGGTCTCGTGCTTTGGGATATCGATGTCCGGCCTTGGTAGGCGTGCTGACGAACATCGAGCCGCGCAAACGCGCGGGCACTACTCCCCTTCGAAACCAATATACGACGTCGACAACAAAGACGTTGCCAAAAACATGGAGATTTTCTTTGAACCGCTGGGCAAGCCCAGTCCCCTCATGCATGATCATGGTAGCAACCGCGATGCTCGACTGGCTCTGGCGCCCCCCTTCTGTCACCATCGATGACCTCATCCGAAATCACTACGATGAGGTCTATCGTTTCTGCGCGCGAAGGGCCGAGGAGTCCGCCGCCGCCGACCTCACCCAAGCTACATTTATCGACGCCCAAAAGTCCCTGCGGAGTTTCCGAGGCGACTCTTCGGCCAAGACCTGGCTGTTCGGCATCGCCTACAACCGTTGCCGCCAATGGGCCAAGCAGCGCAAGCAAGAAGGGCCCCAGGTTGAGCTTCGCGAGGACCTCTTGGCAGTCGCTAACTCCGAGAGCCAGTTGGTAGATCGCGAGATTCTCCAGCAAGCTCTCGCCAAGCTGACCCCAGATCACCGCGAAGCGGTTTGGCTATGCGTCGTCGAGGGCCTCACAACCGCCGAAGCGGGAGCCGTCGCCGGAGTCCCCCAAGGGACGATCAAATCGCGCCTGCACTATGCCTTCGCCCAACTCCGAAAGCAACTGACCGAAGAAGAGGTGACCCGATGAACCCCAATACCGAATGGAAGCTTGACCTTGTCGCGACCGTGAACTCTGGTGCCGAGCCTTCGGAGGCCCAGCTAAACGAGCAGATTTTGGAGACCGTCCAGAGTCTCAGCCACTCCCCCGTGCCCGTCGGCCGAGATGAGCTACTGCGCAAGCTCTCGCCCAAACGCAAGTTCAACCCCACATTGGCCCTCGCCTACGCCGTCATCTTCATAGGCATAACCGTCGTGGTGCAGCCCGTGTTCTACCAGGCGAAAGCGGCCTCCAAAAAGCAGATGGATCGGTCGATTGAGGGTGCGGCTTCGGCCCAAGCCCCCATGGCAGAATTGTCCAAGGATCCGAGCAGCGAAGACGCGGCATTCCGAAACACGGTAAAAGCCGCCGTTCCCTCCACCAAGACCTGGCGTACGGATGCCAATGTTGAGCGAAGCAGCCAGTGGAACCAGGGTGCAAGTCCATCCCAGAGCTTGCCCTACACGGCCTCGAACCTCCCGCCCTTGGTCGCGAGCAAGGTCATCCGGACGGCCGAAGTCAAGGTCGAAACCGACGACGTCGCCAAATCTCAGCGCCAGATCTTGTTGGAAGTCCGGGGCGAAGGCGGCTTCGCCGAAGTCGGCAGCTTCAGCAATGAGGATGGAAATGCCCCAAGAGCCACGATGCAACTGCGAGTGCCCGAGGCAAAATTCGACCAGATCCTCGACCGAATCCAGGCCATGGGCAAGGTCTTGCAACTGACGAACACAGGCAAGGACGTGAGCCTAGAAGTCGCCAGCGGCGACGCCAGCCTCAAGACCCTGCGCGTGCAGGAAGAAGAACTCCGGCTGATGCTCCTGAAAGCCCGCTCGACCACGGAAATCTTCCAGATCAAGAACCGGGTCAACGAGATCCGGCGACAGATCGCCATCGAAGACGCCCAGTTGCGGGTTACCAAATCGCAAGTGGCCTACAGCACGATCTTCCTCGAATTGAAGTCACGCCCCGGACCGTTACAGGCCGTGGTCGGCGATGGCTGGTGGAGCCAGACCTACGGGGCAGCGGTGTCGCTTCTCGGCGGAGCCGCCCAGTTCCTGGCCCAAGCCCTGATCTTCATCTTCGTCCTCTGCCCGCTCTGGATCCCCATCGTGCTCCTATGGGTTCGCCACCGGAGGGCGAACCCATAAGGGGACCTCAGACCAAGGACCGCATCGCCGTCGCCAAGTACGTAAACCTGAACACGAAACCCGCCCGCAGAGCAACTGCGGGCACCGCCCGCGAACTCACCAAGGCCGGGGCCGCCTCCGGCCCCCCGAACTTCGAAAGCAACCCCAGCGCGAAGGCAGGAGCGGGCGGAACCCAAGGACGCCCCACGACCTTGCGCAAGGTGCCCATCAATTCAGAATTCCGAACCGGCTGGGGCGCGCAACCGTTCACCGGACCCGAAACTTCCGCCGTCAGCGCCCACACAAAAAGCCCAACCAAATCGTCCACGTGGACCCAAGGCACCCACTGCTGACCCGAGCCCACCGCCCCACCGATGAACGCGCGCGTCAGCTTCAAGAGCAGCGGAAACGCTCCGCCATCCTTCCCGAGCACGAACCCCGTGCGCAAAAGTACAACCCGGGTTTGCGGCGGGTTCGGCTCGACCGCGCCTTCCCAAGCCAGGCAAGTCGTCGAGAGAAAATCGGTCCCCGCCCGCGAAGACTCATCCGCGACCGTCTCCCCCGTATCGCCATAGAACCCGACCGCGCTGCCATTGATCCAGACCTGCGGCGGCTCCGCCGACGCCAAAATCGCCTCCCGCAGAACCGCCGTGCTATTCACGCGCGAATCGACAATACGCTTCTTGTTCTCATCGGTCCAAGGCAGCGTGATCGATTCGCCGGAAAGGTTGATCACCGCAAAGGCACCGTCGACTTCCTTTCGCCAATCGCCCAAAGTCGCACCATCCCACTTCGCCGCCCGGACCCCATCGCCACCACGACCCGAGCGCGAAAGAACGACAACATCATACGAGGCCCGCAGGGCCGCACCAAGAGCATGGCCAATGAACCCCGACCCGCCCGCAATCACCACTCGAGGCTTCATTTGTCTCCCATCCAAGGCTTCATCAGCTCTTGGGGCAACCCAAGTGACTGAAGGATGCGCGCCACCACGGTATCGGCCAGCTCTTCCAGGCTCTGGGGATGCTGGTACCACGCCGGGCAAGCGGGCAAGATCGTCGCCCCCGCCTCGGCAAGGGTCGTCATGTTGCGCAGCATGATCACATTCCAAGGCATCTCGCGCGGGACCAAAATCAGCTTGCGACCCTCCTTCAGACAGACATCCGCCGACCGGGTCACAAGGTCATCGCTGATGCCGTTCGCAATCCGCCCCGCCGTGCCCATGCTACAAGGCACCAGCACCATGCCATCGTGGAGGAACGACCCCGAAGCCGGCGGCGTGAAGTAGTCCTTGTCCTTCAACAATCGGATCTGCGGGTACTCCTCACCCAGCCACTGGACCGTTGACCAGCTCGCCCGATTCAGCGAAATCCCAAGCTCCTGGCCCGCCACCTGGATCGCCTGCTCACTCATCGTGAGATAGATTTCGTCATAGTGCCGCACGGCAACTTGGAGAAACCTCTGGGCATAAATCGCCCCACTCGCCCCCGTAATCGCCACAACCAGCCTTCCTGTCGACATCGCCCCTGAGTCTACGCCTTTCGGCCAACTGTTGTCTTAAGGGCCCATCGGACGCGGTTCCCCTTCTCCCGCTAGGCTTGTGCATGGCCTGGCAAAGCCAGTGAGTGCAGACTCTCGGTAGATATCCGATAGAGCAGGAGTCAAAGCAATAAAGGGAGCTTCCGGCTCCCTTCTCCTTGCCGCGATGCATTGTGCGCGGGAGGGAGAAAGGGGCGGGGATGAGGGTTCCGGCACCACTGCAATTAGCCGGTCATGAGTTGAAGCCTGCGCTCCCAAGAGAATCTTGACAGGTTCTGCAGTCCCGTGTATGATGGACATAGGAGCATGGTGGCGACTCTCGCACGCAATGGGACTGGGTACACGGTAAGCAATCGCCGCAGCTTCGACCCCTGGGGCAACGTGCGTATGGGGGCTACGACCGGTGACCCGACGGGAAGGTACTGCGCTAACCTCGGGCATGTAGCCGACGACGAGTCGGGCTTCGTCAACATGCGTGCTCGGTACTACGATGTTGGGAATGGGCGGTTCATATCCGAAGATAGGAATCAGGATGGATACAATTGGTTCCTGTATTGCTCAGGAAATCCCGTGTATGGGGTGGACATCTCAGGGAATGACTTGATTCTCGAGTCTGGGGAATGGGGGAGTATAGGATGTCAAACAGGCTGGTACTGCTTTGGCTGGTACCTCGTCTTCGGAGCAATAGCCGCTGCGTGCACAAAAGGCTGGAGTCCGGCAGAGAGGATTGGCGCAACCATGGCACTTCTTGCTGCATCGTCAGCAAGTTTCCAAATGTCTCTGGACTGTTCTAGCTATAAACAGTGGGGCAAATTCTATACGCAGCAGTTTGCGTTGTTTGGCGACATCCTGCTAACTATTGTGGGAGTGCTATGCGCTACCAATAACGCTTCCCGTGCGAGTCAGATTGCATTCATTGGCACTATTTGTGCCGTGGTCAGGGACTGTCAATTGATTGGAGCTCTAAATGGAGCAATTGTCGGTGAATAGCGTCATCGTTTCGATCCTCATTGGCGTCTTAGGAATCGTGCTTCGCAAGAATCTCAGGAGTTCTCCGAAGTGGTTCGCGCCCTATACTGCCATACTCATTGTTGGCGCATTTCTGATGTTTTGTGCGTCCTTGGTCAAGCTAATCATGTCAAGTTTGACGAATGACTAACGTTGCCAAGTTCAGATCGGCTACCTCGTCCAAACTCATTCTGTTGGACGCCGCTGGGCGCTTGCGCAAGATTGAGCATTGGTGGGATACTCGCGCCGGAGGCACGGATTACGACCCGACCTACAATAGCGAGGCCATTCTTGGGGCAAACTACGGCTACGAGCTAAGTGGCCTCAATCGCGGCCTGCGCACCAATGCCACCTTCATCAAGAAGAACCCGAGCGGGACGAGCTTTGTGAACGACTGGATGGAAGTCTATGAGTATCAGGAATCCAGCGTGGGTAGCACCAAGACCCGGGACTTCCTTACCAAGTTCACCACCACCGATGGCCTGGGTACGCCGATGACGAGCTGGACCTACGACGCCGCCGGGAACCGAAGCTGGCACACGGTGGACAACCTGAATCTTCTGACAGCGAACGGCTCGAACGCCTACACCAACGACATCTTGGGCAACCGGACGTCCTGGACGCCTTCGGGTGGGACGGCCCGGACCTACGCCTGGGACGCCATCAACCGGATGACGGCCTACACGAACCCGAGCGGGACCACGACCTACACTTACCGCGCCGACGGCATGCGGGTGAAGAAGTCCAGCACCAGCGCGACCACGCTCTGGCGCTATGATGGCCAGATGCCAATGGAAGAAGCCACCGGCACCAGCGTGACTTCGTACGGCCTAGGGGCAAGAGGCCTCGATATCCTGGGCAAGGATGGCAACATCAGCTTCCCAGTGTATGATGGTCATGGCAACATGGTGGCGACACTCGCGCGCAATGGGACTGGGTACACGGTAAGCAACCGCCGCAGCTTCGACCCCTGGGGCAACGTCCGCTTGGGTGCGACGACCGGTGATCCCAAGGGCAGGTACTGCGCCAGCCTCGGGCATATAGCGGACGACGAGTCGGGCTTGACCTATATGAGAGCGCGGTACTACTCGCCTGGGGATGGTCGGTTCATTAGTGAAGATCCGGCAAGATCTGGGTGGAACTGGTATGCCTACTGTCGCGCTGATCCAGTAAACCGTGTTGATCGTAGTGGACGAGTTGACCTTCTGGGAAATGAGGGCCTCCAGATATTGGGAGTGCTAACAGCTGTAATCCCGGCCATTGGGGTTTGGGCTACGGCAATCAACCAAGGAGGTAATGCGCGCGTTGTTGCCCTGACCGCCATATTCTTTATGATTGCTTATTACGGGCTGGACATGAACGATAGGTTGGGGCCACCGACTCTTGTTCGTTGCCTCGGAGACATGCTCTTCGGGAAACTCGCCGAAGTTTCCATGCTTACACTGTTCGGAGACTTTACAAAACAAGCTTCTGATCCTGGAGGCGCAAGACAGAGCTCGTTGGCGATATCGTCTTACTGTATGCTTCTTTTGGCCATTATTGCTATCGACTCTTCGGGCCTTGCGGGTTAATGTATGAGAGAAAACTATGTTCGTGTCAGCGGCCTGCTAGCTGGACTTCCTGCAATACTTCTGGTCCATCTAGTTCAGTTTATGAGCGTATACGGTGGACTAGGAATCTATATCGCAGGACTCGTTTGCTGGATACTGATCGCGGCCGCGACTGCTCGGGACCATCAAGCAGCGTCGTGGTTCGCCTGGCTGTCTCTGCTTCGAGATTGCATTATCTTTGCGGCAATTTTGGGAGTGAGTCGTCCCGCGGTTGTTTGGATTGTGCTTTGCATTTCGACAATCGCTCTGGCGGCTTTCCTGCTCAGTCCGAAAGAAAATGGTGTTCGGGAGCGAACATTGAGAGCTTTAAGTATGCTTCTCCCGATCTCCCCAGCCCTCCTTCTCATTTCCAGAATTTGAAGAGTGCTCTCGGGTGTCGCCCTTCGTAAGAGATCCTCGGGGAGAATTCGCCGACGGGTCAGGCTTGCCAATTGCCGGGCCCAGTTGCCCTTTGCGCCAGTTCCGTCCCAAAGCCTTGGAGGTTGCGAAGTCCAGCTTTGCAGGCACCAGATTTTCGACTTGATTAATTCTCCGCCCTATGGAGCGCACCAAAATCAAGTCGAAAATCAAGTGTCCGCAGCGGGCCCCACAGCAAGCGAAACGGGGTTGACCGCCGCCCGCAAAATCGGGCATACTCTTCAAACGCTCTGAAGACAGCAGGTGGCATCTTGCCCTAAGCAACCGCGAGGTTGGCCCGCCGAGGGGAAAACAAGGAATCCACGTGCCGGAAGGCGCGGATCGGTCTTTGCCCGCGGTGGTTGGGTGAAGGCCTTTGTTGTTTGCGGGGCAAGGTCTTAAAGAACATGCCGACCGCAGAAAAAGCGCAAGTCATTCAGGAAGCTACGGAGTGGTACTCCAAAGCGACCGGCGTCGTGTTCACAGACTATCGCGGCCTTACCGTGAAAGAGCTCCAGACCCTGCGACGCGACCTTCGAAAGAAGGGTGCCGAGTTGCACGTTCTGAAGAACACGCTCTTCCGCAAAGCCGCCGGTAGCGATGTGGACAAGATGCCGGACGTTTTGCACAACGGTACCACGGCCATCGCCTTCGTCTTCGAGGACGAAGCCGGTTGCGCCAAGGCTCTGACTGAATACGCAAAAACATCCAAGAAGCTCGTCGTAAAGGGTGGCTTCTTTGGGGGCAAGGCGTTCGATGCCAACCAGGTCCAGCAGCTCGCCGAGCTGCCTCCTCGCGACATCCTCATCGCCCAGGTCATCGGTGCCATTGCTGCACCCCTCACCAGCTTGGTGGGAGTCATCGAAGCTCTGTACGCCGACCCGATCCGGGTCATTGGCGCGGTGGCCGACAAGGTCGCCGAGGGTTCCCCGATTCCTGTCGCCGCTGAAGAGCCAACCCCCGAAGTCACCGAAACCCCGGCCGAGGCACCCGCCGCCGCCGAATCCACCGAGGCCGAGGCCTCTGCCCCCACGGAGTAACAAATGCCAACCGCAGTTGAATCCCTTGTAGAAACTATTAGTGGCCTTACCGCCATCGAACTGAGCGACCTGAAGAAGGCCCTCGAAGACAAGTTCGGCGTCACCGCCGCCGCTCCCATGATGGGCATGCCCATGATGGGCGTCGCCGCCGCCGCCGCTCCGGTCGAAGAAGAGAAGACCGAGTTCGACATCATCCTCACCGATGCTGGCCCCCAGAAGCTCAGCGTCGTCAAGGCCGTCAAGGACATCACCGGCCTCGGCCTCAAGGAAGCCAAGGACCTCGTCGATGGCGCTCCGAAGCCCGTCAAGACCGGTATCCCCAAGGACGATGCCGAGAAGATCAAGAAGGCCATCGAAGAAGCCGGCGGAAAAGCCGAAATCAAGTAAGCCTGAACCCATCCGGGTTCAAACTGAAAGCCCCAATCCAGTTTGGATTGGGGCTTTTTTGGTTGATCATTTTTGCGATGAGTAGCTGCTTCTTGGATTGTGCAGCCCGCCTTGTTTGTGCATTTTGCAAAGAAGTGCCGCGCGATCAATAAAGTGTCGTATACTCCGGCTCGTGGCCGGGTTTAGATGACTCAGTCGCATATGGACGGAAGGCTGGCGATGAAGCTGGGGCCGTGTACATATTCTGGAGGCAACCAAACATGATCGCTACTGCAATTGCAATGCTCGTCGCTATTCACTCTCCACTTCAAGCTCAGGTTGGCTCTAAGCCGATTCGGCAGGTGGCGCTATTGCCGTGGGCTCTCAAAGATGGTACGGAAACGGCCGATAAGACAGCACGCGATATGGTCCGCACCCTGCTTGAGAAATCTAACTACGAGGTTCTTCCCGAGGTGCGCACGAAAACGGCATGGGAAGAAGGTTTGAAACTAAGCCCGATCAAGGGTGAGCTTGAAGGTAAGGACGCATTGCCTGAACTTCCGGGAGCCAAGGATCTGTTGGCCCTTGGAAAGCTGATGGGTGTTGACCTGGTGTGTGCAGGCCGTGCGGTTTGGCACACAAAGAGTGTCTGGGTCGGTCTGGGACCCAAGACAAAAGCGGATTGTACAGTTGACGTTTTGATCGTAGACGTTAAGAAGGAAGAGGTCGTGCTCGATGCTAAAGGCATCAAGTCGGACAGCACGAAAAAGGAAAAGGGACTAGAGACCGCCGGGGCTCTCTTACTGTCATTTGGGATAACGGGCCTCAGTGGTGGGCCCAAGACGCCGCACCAGCAAAGGGCTGCTCAGAATGCGATCAGCTTGGCCATGGAGCCTTGGCTGAGAACTGCCGCAGCGCAAAGTCGCAAAATTGGAGGCGGCTAAGGCGTCTTCGTTTAGTGCCTCAGCCTTGAGCAGGCATTCACTCCCCAATTCAGGAGCCCTTTCCCCATTCGCTTGGGAAAAGGGCGTTTTTGTCTTTGAGCCTTCCGTCAGGTGCGGACTGGCGACGGTATCCTTTGTCCAATGCCCCAGTATGGCCTTGGTGTAGATTACGGGACGAACAGCGTCCGAGCTCTGCTTGTCGACCTCAGCGACGGCACCGAAGTGGCGACCGCCGTGTTCGAGTACCCCTCCGGTGAAGCCGGAATCCTCCTCGATGAGCGGGACCCGAACCTGGCCCGACAGAATCCCGCCGACTACATCGCCGGGTTTACCGCGACGGTTCAAAGCGTTTTGTCTCAGTCGGGCATCGATCCCGCCGATATCGCCGGAATCGGTATCGACACCACCGGCTCGACGCCGATTCCTGTGGATGAGTCTGGCTTGCCTCTGGCCATGCGCCCCGAGTTCGCCGATGATCTCGCCGCCCACGTCTGGCTCTGGAAAGACCACACCAGCTATGCCGAAGCGGCCGAGATCACCGAGAAAGCCGCAGGCTATCCGTACCTGGCCAAGTGCGGCGGCACCTACTCCTCCGAGTGGTTCTGGTCGAAGATCCTCCATTGCGCCCGCACGGCGCCGGAGACCTTCACCGCCGCTTACTCCTGGGTGGAATGTGCCGACTGGATCGCCGCGTATCTGACCGGGAACACCAACCCGCACGAACTGAAACGCAGCGTCTGCGCCGCTGGCCATAAGGCCATGTACTCGGGCGATTGGGGCGGACTCCCTTCCAAAGAGTTCCTCGCCACGCTCGATCCGCGCCTTGCTGACCTCCGCGACCGTCTTTATGACCTTGCCGTACCGTCCAACGTCAAAGCTGGAGGCATCAGTGCTGCCGTTGCGGCCGCGACCGGGCTCCAAGAGGGAACTCCCGTCGCCGTCGGGGCCTTCGACGCCCACTTTGGCGCCGTCGGCGCGGGCATCCGCACCGGGACTTTGGTGAAGATCATGGGCACCAGCACTTGTGATTGCATGGTGCACCCGCTCGACCAGCCCCTGGCCGACGTGCCCGGTCTGTGTGGCATCGTCAACGGCTCGGTTTTGCCGGGAATGATCGGCCTCGAAGCGGGCCAGTCGGCGGTAGGCGATCTTTTCAATTGGTTCGTCCGCTTCAGCGGCCAGACCCACGAGGCCCTGAGCGCGGCCGCCCTGGAACTGAAGCCAGGCGAAAGTGGCCTGCTCGCCCTCGACTGGAACAACGGCAACCGCACCATCCTGGTGGACCCGCTGCTATCTGGTCTAATCCTTGGTCAGACCCTTCACACCGACCCGGCAGAGGTCTATCGTGCACTCATCGAGGCCACTGCGTTCGGGGCTCTGACGATTATCCGCCGCCTGGAAGAGTATGGTGTCGAAGTACGCGAGGTTGTGAACTGCGGCGGTATCGCCGAGAAGAGCCCTCTGACCATGCAGATCTATGCCGATGTCTGCAATCGACCGATGAAGATCAGCCGATCCGCCCAGACCTGCGCGCTTGGCTCGGCCATTTTCGGTGCCGTAGTCGGTGGCGTCTACCCGGATGCCGAGACCGCCCAAGCCTGCATGACTGGGGTCAAGGACGTGGTCTACTATCCCGATCCTGAAGCGGCGGCCGTCTACGAGAGACTCTATAAGCTCTACATGACTCTGCACGATTCCTTCAGCAAGACCGGCCGCGATGGATGGCTCAGCCACGTGATGAAGGACCTCATCACGATCCGCAATGAAGTGCGAGGCACCCTGTGAGCATTGCCGCTCTTCGCGAGGAAGTGTGTTGGGCCAATAAGATGCTGCCTGCCCAGGGGCTGGTCACCATGCACAGTGGCAATGTAAGCGGCTACGACCCCGAGAGCGGTCTGATCGTGATCAAGCCCAGCGGCATGGACTACGACCGAATCACCCCGGACAACTTGGTTGCAGTGTACTTGGAGACGGGGGATGTGGTCGATTCTGGCTTGCGCCCGAGTGTGGACTTGCCCCACCACCTATTCCTCTACCGCCACATCCCCGAGCTACGGGGTGTGATCCATACCCATAGCAACTATGCCACGGCCTTTGCTGCCGTGGGTCGTCCGATTCCGTTGGTCCTGACTGCCATTGCCGATGAGTTCGGAACTGAGATTCCCTGTGCGCCCTACGTTGATAATGAAGGCGAACACATCGGCGAAGCGATCCTGAAGTATCGTAACCGAGCGCCCTCGATTCTGATGGGGAACCACGGAGTATTCGCCTGGGGGACCTCGCCAAAGTCCGCTCTCAAGGCTGCGGTAATGACCGAAGATGTCGCCAAGACCGTATGGCTAGCGATGCAAATTGGTACCCCGGAACCCATCCCCGCCGAAGAAGCAGAGAAGTGGTATGACCGATACCACAACCGATACGGCCAAAAGTAGGTTACTCCTCGGCCAAAAGATTGGATAGGAATGGATTCGGCCGGTCGGCCATGTATGCAGCGTGCTCGTCTTCGAGGTGGATGTAGTGTTCAAAGTTGAGCGGGGCATTGCCGTAGGGGCATGACGATACGCCGGTGCGGACGGCCCAAGCCGCATCGCCCCAACTGTAATGCCACCATTCGTCGCGGCAGTTGCTGAAACCCGCCGCCAGCATCGCGTCCACCAGAAGCGCGCGGTTGGCCGCCGCCGTCTCACTAAGGCCAAAAACGTAGGTCGGAGTGGCATCGATCCAAGCGTAGGGTGATGTCGTGTCGAGCGGCTCGCCGGAGTCATCGACGAGCCAGACATCCACTGCCGCGCCAGTGCAATGGCCCGGGGGCGCCTTCTGGTCGGTCGGGGCGCACAGGCGACAGACCACCCGTCGCAGGCTGGCGTAGCTCATCTCGGGGAAGGCTTCCTTGGCGTTGCGCCACATGAAGTCGAAGATCCGCTGCTGCCGGCTGAGCGGGCGCCAGCCTTCAATGAGGCCAAATCGAATTCCGTCGGGGAGGCTCTGCGATGCTTCGTCCAGCATCTTCGCCACGCGCTCACGCACGAACGGGATCACCTGGGGGCGTTGGATGAAGACTCGCGGGCAGTAGAGCCGGATATCCACCAACGGCTCGCCGTTCTCCCGCTCATCAATACGGTTGAGCGCGGCGATCGGCTCGGGTGAACCCTTGGTGCGGTCCCAGCGGGGCCTCTTGGCGGTGGCCACTAGCCCCCTCCCTTCGATTCGCCAGAAGCAGGATGGGTAAAGAGTTCCACCTCAAGCACGTCGAATGGCTTGAGCACCGGGTTTGGTTTGCGCCCGCGACGCACGTCATCCAGATCGAAAGTGGATGGCTTTCCGCCTTTGGGCGTGACGATCACCTTGGCTCGTACCGGCCGCAGGAGCCCGCCGGCGTTCTCGACAGCATCCAGCAGGGTCATGTTGGCGGCAAAAGGCACGATTCCGGGTTGGAGGACGCCTCCGCCCACGGATACAAAAGCGGTCTCCGGCTCGACCGGAACGAACACCGTCTCGCCACTTCGAAGGATGCGGCTCGACTCTTGCCCTAGATCAATCGGGATGCTTGTTCCCGCACTACGAATCTCCGCCCGCTTGGTGTCGGCTCGGCCAGAGAGCCCACCGGCGACCTGAATCGCTTCGCCGACCGTGAGTCCGGCTCGATGCGGCACGGCTCCGGGGCGCTGGACGGCCCCAAGTAGATAGACCTCTTGGGTACGCGCTCGCGCGGGGACGATGAGCGTGTCACCGGGGCGAAGCGTTCCATCCGCAGCGGGGAGTGTCGCGCCATCTATGCGTTGGATGCTGGAAGCGGCAACGTCTGAGTCTGGATCCACTACCTGCCGAGAAAGCAGTTGCGACACCGTGAGCCCAGGGCGAAAGGCTACTTCGACCGGGGCGTTGCGGCCGTCTTGGAACCAGATAGGGGTCTTGGGGCCACCGAAAACGGCCAGCGACAGGTCAGCAGGGAAGCGGCGGCCCGCGACCGACGCGATCTTTTCGAGAGCATCGGCGGGTGCCATTCCGACCACGGCAATCGGGCCCACCTGAGGCAACTCAATGCTCCCTGAGCGCAACACTGATCGCTCCAAGAGAAAAGCGCGGCTGGACGCGACCAGACGAATGCCATCGCCGATTCGAATCTTTCTGAGTTCGCCCGATGAAGCTTGGGCGTGACTCGCGCAGGTGACCAAAATCGCAACCATCGCAGTAAGGATGGTGCCGTGGGCCGGACTTGAACCGGCGACCCTAGCATTTTCAGTGCTATGCTCTACCAACTGAGCTACCGCGGCGTTTTGCAGGATTTTGGCGCGGAAGACGGGACTTGAACCCGCGGCCTCCGCCGTGACAGGGCGGCGCTCTAACCACTGAGCTACTCCCGCGCGAGTGAAGTTGAGTATGGCACAGCCAGCGCGCAGATGCAACGGCATTTAGACCTTTGACGCCATTTCTGTCGGCATATCGTCTTCTGTCTCGAAGGTTCCGTAATAATATGGCGTCTGGGACTCGAATTCGCCCGCGCAAGTGTCGACCATTTTGAACACCGGCATCACCTTCAGGCGATTCACCGCGCCGACGGCATAGAACCGGGCGAGGAACGCGGGGTCGTCGGTGCTGTACTTTGCCCAAAACGCGTCGAAGACTTGCTTGGTCGCCGGGATCTCTTCGATTCGGCGGCCTAGGTCGTCCAGCGGGCTCTCGGAGGTCACAGGAATCGCGCCCGCTTCTACTATGGTCTTCGTCATCTCGCGGAGACCACGCATGTCCGCCTTTAGCTCGGGCGTGATGCCGATGATAGACTCGATCGTGGGGGAGGGGAAGCCGATGTTGAAGGCCTCCTCGATGATCGCGCTCATGGCTCCGGGGTCCTTGGCGTAGTCCGCCAGGTTCGCGAGCTTGGCCTCGACCTTCAGGAGGTTGTCGATCTTGCAAAGGAACCACTTGTCCACGCGGCTTAGGCGGTTGACCTCATCGATGCCCCATCCTCGCCGCAGGCCTTCGGCGAGAGCCCAGAGTCGCTCGTCGGTCGGCTTCCGGATGGCATCACGCAGGGCTTCGTCTGCCTCAGGTCCGGTTCCTTCCCATCGGGAGTGACGGAGATCCTTTTGCTTCACTTCGAGGCCCCGTATGGCCTTCATGAGGGCGGCTTCGAAGGATCGGTCGATGGCCATGACTTCGCCGGTGGCCTTCATTTGGGTGAAAAGCGAGCGGTCCCCGGTGGCGAACTTGTCAAACGGCCAGCGGGGAATCTTGACCACACAGTAGTCGAGCGCAGGCTCGAAGCAGGCTTTGGTCGTGCCCGTGACCTGGTTGTCGATCTGGTCTAGGGTCTTGCCGACGGCGATCTTGGCCGCGACGCGGGCGATGGGGTAGCCGGTGGCCTTGGAGGCAAGCGCGGACGACCGCGAGACCCGCGGGTTCACTTCGATGATGTAGTAGTCGAAGCTCTCCGGGTTCACCGCGAGCTGGACGTTGCAGCCGCCCTCGATGCCCAGGGCCTGGATGATCTTCAGCGACGCCGTGCGGAGCATGTGGTACTCGAGGTCGCTGAGGGTCTGGGAAGGCGCGACGACGATGGAGTCGCCGGTGTGGACGCCCATCGGGTCCAGGTTCTCCATGTTGCAGACCGTGATGCAGTTGCCCGCCGAGTCGCGCATCACTTCGTATTCGACTTCCTTCCAGCCCAGCAGCGACCGCTCGACCATGATCTGGGAGCGCATCGAGAGCTTGAGGCCCTTGCGGCCGGTTTCCCAAAGCTCCTCGCGAGTGGTGGCGACGCCGCCGCCGGTGCCGCCGAGAGTGTAGGCGGGGCGGATGATGCAGGGGTAGGGCACAACGTCGAGGAGGTCGGCGAGTTCCTTGTCATTGGTGATGATCCAGCTCTCCGGCACGGGCTCCTTGATTTCGCGCATCAGGTCGCGGAAGCTCTCGCGGTCTTCGGCTTTGCGGATGGCGCTGAGGGGAGTGCCAAGGACCTTGAGGTTGTACTTTTCGAGGATGCCCCGGTCGGCAAGCTGGGTCGCGAGGTTGAGGCCGGTTTGGCCACCAAGCGTGGGGAGCAGGGCATCGGGCCGCTCGCGGGCGATGACGCGCTCGCAGAATTCGGGGGTCAAGGGCTCGATGTAGAGGGCATCGGCCACGCCCGGATCAGTCATGATCGTGGCCGGGTTCGAGTTGATGAGGACGACTTCGCAGCCCTCCTCGCGGAGACTCTTGCACGCCTGGGTTCCCGCATAGTCAAATTCGGCCGCTTGCCCGATGACGATGGGACCGGAGCCGATCACGAGGACTTTCATTCTAAATAGGCAGTGTACCGGGAAGCAGGAGTGCCGACCGATTTGCTACTTGGCGGACCGCATCCTTTGGAACTGTTCGAAGGTCGTGTTTTGCCAGAATTGGATGAACGGCTCAAGGATCGTCGCCATTTTCACCCCGCGCTTCCGAGCTGTCATGTCAGGAGTCTGGTCGTTGCGCTTGGTCCAATGCGCAAGCTTTGCGAGGACTGTGGCCTTCACATCATCGGAAGGGTCCTGAAGGTATCCGATGACGTTTGCGTACGAATCAGCGCCGGTTGGGGGCAGCAAGCGCTTCATGATCCAGAATCGCAACGACGGGGTCTCCGCCACCCTGAGCTGATCTTCAATGTTTGTTTCAGACGGAACGCAGTCAATCTGGAAGCCGTTGCAGAAGAGAGTTCGGTTGGCCAATTCTGGATCAGCCGACATCGCCTCTAGGATTTCCCCTGTGTAGCGATATCTCTTTGGCTCATTTAGGTAGCTTCGATTGGCTTCGCCTTGCCAATGATTGAGAAGGAGGAGTCTCAACAGTTTTCCATGGGCTGTTTGCGGGGAAAACTTGACGAGTTCATGAATCAATGCGTCGCGATAATCACTACTGCTCCTCACCTCCTCGCGAGATCTAAGCAAAGTGAGAATCTGAGAAGCGCCAAAGCGTGCTTTCTCATCATTAGCATCGAGCAGTTGGACGAGGCCAGGAAGCACCGGTAAATCTCCATTTTGAGATTTACCCTCCATATCTGGGAAGTAGGCCAAGACTTCTCGACCAGTTCCCCACGCATTCGGAATCTGGCTAACAGCTCGGGGCATATAGGACGAGGGATCAGTGGTCACCGTGTTGCCAGGGGCATTCCGGACTATGAAGTAGCCTCGCAGCAATGGGCGTAAGTCAAACTCTTGGCCATAGAACACGCACCCGAGGGCCAGCGATCCAAGTGTGAGGGTTCCCTTGCCAAAGAGGAACTCGCCATCGCTCGCTTTGCCAACTTGGTCAACCCGCAAAGATCCGTAGCGGAGAGACAGTTCACTGTCAAGGACGACCTCAGACGCAAAATTGGAAACGCGGTTGAGGGCAAAGCGGGGGCTTGGAGGGCGCCTGACACTCTCGAGAAGTTCAAACTTCGAGGATCCTGGGTGTTCAGGATCTGGCACCAGTACGGCCTTACCCAGCACGACTACGCCTTGGCCAGGCGATAAGCAGATAGAGGCAAAAAGGAGAGTGGTCCCGTACATAAGCGCACCAACTATCCAATGACGAGATCACTTTAGGATTGCGTTCTGCGTTCAACAAACGACAAGGCGTCCCTGCCAGATTGGCAGGGACGCTCTTTGGTCCTGATCGCGCCGAACTTACCGTCTGGGACGGAAGCGGGCGTTCATGTCGTCTTCGTTTCCGCCCGGCTTGTCGCCGGACGGAGCGGGGGCATCGGAACGAGGTGCATCGGAGCGGGGAGCGTCGTCCGAAGGTCGGGGGCCGCGGTCGCGGTCTCCGCCTCGATCTCGGCCGCCGAAGCCGCCGCCGCGTCCGCCGCGATCGCCACCACGGTCACCGCCGCGATCGCCTCCGCGATCACGTCCGCCGCCGAAGCCGCCACGACCGCCTCGGTCGCCGCCTCGTCCTCGATCACCGCCACCGGGCTGGGGGGGGGGAGGGGTTGCGCCTTCGTTGTCGCCAAGCTTGGGATGATCCTGCTTGATGCCGAGGGCGGTGAGGTTGATTCGACCCATGCCGTCCACTTCAAACACCTTCACATTGATCTCTTCGCCAACTTCCACGAGGTCATCGGGTCGTCGAGGAGGATTCGGGTGGAGATGCTCGGTCGGGACCAAGCCTTCGCGTCCGGGCATGAATTCCACCATCGCGCCGCGACCCATGAGGCGGGTCACTTTGCCACGGAATTCGCCGCCGACGCTGATTTCGTCGGTCAGAGCCTTGATCATGCTAACCGCAGTGCGGGCAGCTTCGGCGCTCGAGGCACCGACCAAGACCTTTCCGTCTTGCTGAACGTCCACGCTGGCACCGCTGGTGGCGACGATCTTCTTGATCATTGCGCCTCCAGGTCCGATGAGAGCCCCAATCTTCTCGGGGTTGATCATCAGAGTGGTGACCTGCGGAGCCGTATCGGCCACGGTGTCGCGCGGCTCGGAAATCGCTTCGTCGATGACGTCGAGGATCTCGAATCGGGCAACCTTGGCCTGGCTGAGTGCATTGGCGAGCACTTCGTCAGGAATTCCTTCCAGCTTCGTATCGAGCTGAAGGGCGGTGATACCCTCACGGGTTCCCGCGACCTTGAAGTCCATGTCGCCGCAGAAGTCTTCCATGCCCTGGATGTCGGTGAGGACCTTGAACTTCTTGCCATCGGACATGAGGCCCATCGCGATACCGGCCACAGGGGCCTTGATCTTGATGCCCGCGTCCATGAGGGCGAGGGTGGAGCCGCAAACCGAGGCCATCGAGGTCGAACCGTTCGATTCCAGAACTTCCGAGATCAGCAACAGCGTGTACGGGAAGTTGGGATCGTCGAAGGGGATAACCGGTCGCAGGGCGCGCTCGGCGAGGGCACCATGGCCGATCTCGCGACGGCCGGGGCCGCGCGTCGGGCGAACTTCGCCGACCGAGTAGGCGGGGAAGTTGTAGAAGTGCATGTAGCGCTTCGGCGTCTCTTCCTCGATTCCGTCCATCGTCTGGGCGTCGTTTGGAAGGCCGAGCGTCGCGATGGTCATGACCTGAGTCTGGCCTCGGGTGAAGAGTCCAGAACCGTGCACCTTGGGCAGGAGGCCAGCGATGGCTTCCAGCGGTCGGATTTCGGTGAGCGATCGACCGTCGGGACGGGTGTCCTTGTCAATGATCAGGTCGCGGACGAGGCCCTTGACCACGGCATCGGCGGCTTCGGGAAGCTGCTTCAGGAGATCGGGCTGGTCGGCGTACTGGGGCTTCAGCTTGGCGACAAGGTCCTTGATTGCGTCGCTGAGAGCGGATTCGCGAATGGCCTTGTCCTTTCCGGTGAGAGCCTTGGTGAGTTCCTTGCCGTATTCCTTCTTGATCGCCTTCTTCAGGTCCTCGTCGATGGTGTGGAGGGGAACTTCGCGCTTGGGCTTGCCTGCTTTCTTGGCGAATGCTTCGAACTCGAGGCAGATCACGCGGATGGCGTCGTGGGCAAACTTGAGCGCCTTGACCATCGTCTCTTCGGAGACTTCGTTGGAACCGGCTTCTACCATCGAAATGGCATCTTTGTGTCCGGCGACCACGAGGTCGAGATCGCTCTCATTGAGCTGCGAAATCGAAGGGAAGAGGATCAGTTCGTCATCAATGAGACCCACTCGCACGCCAGCAACCGCGGCTTTGAAGGGGATATCGCTGAGGGCGAGAGCAAGGCCTGCGGCGCAAAGACCGAGGACGTCAGGCGGAAAGTCTTGGTCCACCGAGAAGGGCATGGCAATGACTTGAACGTCGTTGCGAAGACCCTTGGGGAAGAGAGGGCGCACCGGGCGGTCGATGAGACGGCTGGTGAGAACGGCTCGGTCACTCGGACGGCCGCCGCGCTTGATGAATCCGCCGGGAATTTTTCCGACGCTGTACTTGCGCTCTTCGTAGTCACACGTGAGCGGGAGAAAGTCGATACCCTCTTTGGGGTTTTCGGACATGGTGGCGACGCCAAGAACGACGGTCTCGCCCATGCCAAGTAGAACCGATCCGCCCGCCTGCTTGGCGATACGACCGGTTTCGAGGTTGAAGGTCTTGCCTCCAACCTCAAACTCGTGGTTGTGAATCATGAATGCCTCCGTGCTTATCGGGGCCGTACTTCACGAATGCCGAGCTTCTGAATCAGGGCGCGGTACTTGACGATGTCTGTGCGTCGCAAGTAGGCCTCGAGTCGTCGGCGCTTGCCGACGAGAAGCATCAGACCGCGAAGGCTATGAAAGTCCTTCTTGTGCGTCTTCAAGTGGCCCGTGATCTGGTTGATTCGGGATTGGAGAATAGCAATCTGCACTTCAGTCGATCCGGTGTCGCCCTCTTTGGTAGCGTGGTCCAGGATCGTTTGCGCCTTAGTTTCAGGATTCAACGGCATTAGGTTTCGGTATGGTCTCCGTGAGCTTTGAGGTCACAGCTTTTCAGCCGCTCAACGGATCGTCCCATCCATCCTAGCAATCGGGGCGATCTGGTCAACGACCGAGCCGCAATGACCTCAGGAAAGACAATACCCGATCTTGCGGGAATCATTCAACGAATCGCCACATTCGGCCCAACGGCCCGAAAGTCGAGTTCGAACCTGAGTATCCTTTTCATTGAGTCCACAGATGTTTAAAACCGAACGCTCTTACCTAGACCAAATTACTCGTGAAACTTGGAAATTGGGAGGCGAAGCGGCGGCCAAGGGCGATATACCGGGCGAAATATCGTGTCTAGATCGCTTGCAGTCTATTCGAACCTTACGCGAGCGGCTGGATGGGCTGGAGCAGGAATGGCTTGAATCTGGCATTCCCGTTCTCGGCGCTCCGGTCACGCCAGTTGTAGTAGCGAAGGCACCTGCCCCCGTGGCAGCACCGGTCGTGGCCCCAGTTGCCCCGCCGAAGTCCTTGGAAGTTGTTTCGGCACCATTGAATCCAGAGACGGCACCAGAGCCTGTCACCGAAGTCCTGTTGCTCCAGCCGGTTGTGAGCGATGAGAAGAAGGCGATCCGGAGCGCAGCCCAGCGAGAACTTCGGCGTCGGATGCAGTCGTTCGAGATGAGGGTCGAAAAGATTCTCGAGCGTCCCGTCGATTCTCGCGTGGAAGCCGAAATCAAGTCGTTGGTCTGCGAGGCCCGAGGCATGCAGGTGCTTGAAGCCGAGGCGGGCACCGATGACTTCGTACGCCGAGAACTTGAGCAACTGCGGGAGAAGTTCAACGACGAAGCCGAGGATCCCGAGTTCTTTGGCTTCAATAACCAGCGGTCTCACGCCAGCGAGATCTGGTTTGACCTCGCCGATGCCTACGGCCGCCTCGGTGCCGCCTGCGAAGCAATCCAATGGCTCGAGAATGTCGAAGGGCTTGATGTGGTGGATCACATCCGGCTCTATGACCTGATCGCCGCGGCAGACGCCTCGCTGTTCCGCATCTTCAGCGATAGAGGGCTCAGCGTCACCGATGGCCAGCAGCGCCGGTTGCACGAGAAGCTGCGCGAACTCCAGCCGGAGGACCACTTTGTTCCCTATTGGAAGACCAGCGGCGACGACCGGATGTCGAAGGCTGACATCGATGCCGAGGCCAACCAGCTTGCCGCCTTCTTCACGAGCTTGGAGCAGCGCACGCGCAAGCGCATGGTGGGCGAGCGCGCGATGGACCGGCTTGTATCGCTGGTGCGCGAACCTTCCGAAGGTGACTTCGAAGAGCACATTGTCAGGATCGTGGAGGATGCGCTGAACGGCGGAATCCCGCCCACCAACAAGCGGCTCACCGAAATCCTTCTGCCCTATCGCCACCTCCTCGATGGCGTGCCCCATGCGCAGGGACGCAAACTCAAGGATCATCTGGACCGGCAAGCCACGTTGCTCCAGAGCAAGCCGATTCGACTTGCAGACGAAGATGAGGCAGAAGACCCCGCCCACGAGGCGAGGCTCGAGGCCGTGCGCAACCTTCTGACGGGCAAGACCATCCTGTTTGTCGGTGGCAACAAGGGCCAGGCTTTCCGCCAAGCCGAGTACGAGCGCGACCTCCGCGTCAAGCTGCTGTGGCCGGACATGGAAGACGCCACCAACATGAACGCGTTACGCCCGTCGGTCGAGAAGGCAGACCTAGTCTGTTTGCTCATCCGTTTCTCGCGGCACAGCTATAAGAAGGCGCTAGACGACGCGAAGGCGAGCGGGAAGATGACTGCGATCCTCGCACGAGGACTTGGCTTCCGCACGATCGTCCACGACCTCTACGCTCAGCTTTGCGCGGGCCAAGAGGAAGCCGCCTAAAGTCCATATGTCTGCGTGGAATCCCCGCCAGATCGAGCGACGATGCCTGGAGCAGCTGGACGAGGCCGAAAACTGGAAACTACTCAATCGGCCCCGCCCGCCTGAGTCGGAGGTTCTCTCTTGGCAGCCATTCCGCCGAATCTTCATCTTCAACGTGGGGGTTTTCGGGGCGGTCGTCGCTTTGCTGCTGGTCGTGATTGGTAGCGCCTCCGGCATGAAAGCTTCTGAGGCGCTTGACCCCGAAAACTCTGTGCCCGGTGCCATCGTCGTGCTTGTCGGGGCGCTGACGATGGGCGGTCTTTCCGCGTGGCTGTACCGACGGAGTTGGAACCGCAGGGCTAGATGGCTACTGTCACAGGATACGGACTAGGGCTATTTGCCACCAGTCGTCGAAATGCCCTGGATGAAGGTCTTCTGGGCGAAGAAGAACAGGATGATGATTGGGATCGTGAAGATCGTTGCCGCCGCCATGAGCTGAGCGAAGAAGCCTCCGTAGTGCGAAACGAACTGCTGCAAGCCGTAGGCAAGCGTGTACTTCGCAGGATCGTTGACGTAGAGCAATGGTCCGAGAAAGTCATTCCAAGAACCGATGAATTGGAACAGGGCGCAAGTGGCCAACGCAGGCTTAGAAAGGGGCAAAACCAGACGGGAGAATATGGTCCATTCAGTCGCCCCATCCACCCTCGCCGCTTCCGACATTTCCATCGGCAAGGTCCGGAAAAACTGAGTCAGCAGGAAGACGTAGTAGGCCGAACTGGTGAAGGCGGGGACAATGAGTGGCAGGTAGGTCCCGTACCAGCCAAGCGATCGAAATAGGCCGAATACCGGAATCATGGTCACCTGCCCAGGCAGGGCCATCGTGGCAATCATGATCGCGAAGAGTGCTGCCTTACCATCGAACTCCATCTTGGCGAAGGCGTAGGCCACGATTGCGCTGCTACATACGGCACCAACTACAGTGCAGATGCAAAGCAAAAGTGTATTCCGAAGGTACAGAAGAAACGGCATGTTCTGCAGGGCTTCGGGATAGTTCGAAGTCACGACCGGCGAGGGCATAAACGTCGCTAGAGTGAGGTCGCCACCGCCGAAAATCTGGGCATTGCCCTTGAACGACGTGCTAACCATCCAAACGAGCGGAAGCATTGCCGGCAGCGAAAGCAGAATCAGGGCCGCGTAGATCGCGACCTTGTTCAGAGTCGGCATTTCACTCTTCATAGCCGAGTGACCTCCGCTTTGCCAACTCTTCCCTGAACTTCCGGTCCAACTCTTCAAGCGCCTGCTTGGGCGTCGCCGCGCCCCTCACTGCCTTGTCTTCCGCTCGACCAACTTGGTCGGTCAGGAATTGCAGGTTGGCGATAGGAGGTGGTGCCTTGCAGTTCGGGCTCGCAAGGATATCGAGGAAGGCCTGGAACTGCGAATTCTTCTTGAGCCACCGTTGAAAGGTCGGCGAGTTCGCAACTGCGGGCGAGTAGGGAAGCCAGCCACCCAGATTGTAGAACGTGGCCGCCCGGTCCGGATTGTTCAGCCCGGTCCAGAACTTGAGAAATTCCCAGGCCCCTGCCTTCTGCTTGGCTGAGATGGGGACGATCATGTAGTTGCCGCCGACCTGTCCGCCTCTCGGAGTGCCACCCTCACGTGGAGGAGGTATTGGGTAGACGCGATAGTCCATGTCTGGTTTGAACTTGCGCAACTCCTCAACTCGCCATTGGCCATCATACGTAACGCTTAGGTCCCCATGCATGAAGGCCCAAGAGGCCGCACCCTCAATGTTGTTCAAGCCCGCCATGAATCGCACGGCGTTTTCGAATCCGACCCTCTTGCGATATCGAACAATGGCTTCAAGGGCATTGAGGTTTTGCTCCGTGTTGAGCTTTGGCTCTCCGGCCGGGGTGACGTCGAAACCGCCACCGAACGTGCGGGAAACGTATTGCAGATCACTGATCAAGAAGCCCAGCCGGGTCAAGTTGCCCTTGCTGTCGTACTTATTCAGCTTCATGCCCATTTCCTCTAGTTCCTCTAGAGTCTTGGGGAAGTTATCCGGGTCGTAGCCCGCGTCTCGCAGATGCTGGGCGTTGACATACAAGGCCATGAGGTCAGCACCGATGGTGACGCCGTAGCACTTGCCCCGATACATACCGGTATCACGAATAGCCGGATAGCTCTGTTCGAAGAACCGCTTCTGCTCTTCGGGAGTCATGAGCGTCCCAAGGTCCGTAAGAAAGCCATTGGCGGCCATGTTGGGGACTGCACCGCTTCCCATTGACATCAGGTCAGGTGGATCTCCACCGATGACGCCCAAGATGAGTTTGGAGTCGGCCCCGCTGCCGGGCAAACTGACGGGAACAACCTCGTACTCCGTTTGGCTCTCGTTGAAAGAGTCAACAATCTTCTGGACTTGCTTCTCCCAGTCGCCTTGCCACCGGTGCCAGAATCGGACCAGTTTTCGATCTGGGTACTTGCGCGGGGTCGTGTGGCCGCTTGCGAAAACGGCAATGGTAATGACCACGGCCAAAACGGTGAGGAACCAAGCGCGGAACTTAACCACCGTAATGGACCCACCTCTTCTGGGTTCGGAAGACAATGGCGGTCATGATGACGATAACAATGAAGAGCATCCAGGCCATGGCACTGGCGTAGCCCATATCTAGGTACTTCCAGGCTCGGTTGTAAAGGTACAGACTGTAGAAGTAGGTGCTG
Source organism: Fimbriimonas sp. (assembly GCA_049317025.1). Classification (GTDB taxonomy): domain Bacteria; phylum Armatimonadota; class Fimbriimonadia; order Fimbriimonadales; family Fimbriimonadaceae; genus Fimbriimonas. Next base: position 34,353 of record JBMOJD010000021.1, read on the forward strand.
TCCTGGGGCCCCCCATTTGGAGTGATGACGTATGCCTGGGTGAACGTCTGGAAGGCACCAATGATGCCCATGACGAGGTTGAAGAAGATCACCGGCGTCATCATTGGCAGGGTGATCCGGCGCATCTTTTGGAAAGCGTTTGCTCCATCGATGGTCGCAGCCTCATAGAGATAGGCGGGGATATCCTTGAGCCCAGCGAGATAGATCACCATGCTGCCACCGACTCCCCAGAGTGCCATCATGACTAGGCTATAGAACGCCCAAGGTGCCGTATTCAACCATGCCGGGCCAGTGATCCCGAAAAGGCCAAGTAGTCGGTTGATGAGACCGATATTTGGGTTCAGTAGCCAGATGAAGAGGACTGAAGTCGCAACCGTGGGAACAATGGATGGCAGATAGAAGATCGTGCGAAAGAGTGCGATGCCTTTGACATTGCTATTGAGCAACATTGCCAAGGCAACCCCAACGACAATACCTAGAGGCACGGAAATGCAGGCATACTTGACTGTCACCAGGGCAGACTTGTAGAAAAGCTCGTCCTGGGTCAGGAGCATTCGATAGTTGGCAATGCCGACCCACTTCGGGGCGCTGACAATGTTGTATCGCGTGAACGACAGATAGATGCTCTGCAGAAACGGCCAAGCCGTGAAAGTGACAAAGCCGATCAGCCAGGGACTGAGGAACAGGTACGCGAGGGCATTGTTTCTGGCTCGGTGACCGGTTCGACTCGTCATAGATAGACGCTCATCATATCACGACGAAGGACTGGAGTGTCAAACGATCTTGACACTGCGCCCCTCCCGGGCACTCAGGAGGATGGCTTCGAGGATGCGGATGTCCTGGAGGCCCATCTCGCCGGGCGTGCGGACTGGCTTTTGGTTGCGGATGCAATCGGCAAAGTGGTCCATCTGCGCGGCGAACTGGTTGTTGTCGGCGATCTCGAGCAATCGTCCGTTTAGGCGCAGCTGGTGGCCGCTGTAACCTGTCGCGGGGTCCGCTTCGAGACGTCCGTACTGGCCCATCACTCGGTAGTTGTTGGCCCCGGCCCAGGAGTAGCCCGTGGCGCAGTTGGCTAGGCAGCCGTTGGGGAAGCTGAGGGCGAAGTGGGAGACATCATCCACATCCTTGAAGCGGTCTTCCTTGAGGTCGTGGCGAAGGGCGACGACTTCGGTCGGCTTGGTTCCGGCGAGGTACTGAACAGCCTGGAGGGCGTAGATACCGATATCCCAGAGGGCACCGCCGCCGGCCAAGGACTTCTTGGTTCGCCAGGTCCCGTTGGGCATGTTGAAGCCGTGCTCGCTGATGAGCGACCGGAGGGGGCCGAGCTGGCCGCTTCGGCAGATTTCCATGGCGCGGAGGTTGTGGTTTTGGTAGTGCGAGCGGTAGCCGATTTGAAGTAGCTTGCCTGCCTTCTTGCAGGCGTCGATCATTTCCTGGCAGGCCTTGGAGGTGGCTTCCATTGGCTTTTCACTGCAGACGTGCTTGCCGGCGGCGGCGGACCGGAGGGTGAAGTCCCGGTGGGTTGATGGCGGGGAGATGATGTAGACGACCTCGATTTCGGGGTTGTTTTTGATGTTTTCGAGGTTTTCGTAGTTGTAGATGGCGGTGGGTGGCAGGTTGTAGCGCTCGGCCACTCGCTTGGCCTTGTCGGGCGTTCCGCTGATGACGGCGACCAGTTTGGCCTTCTTGCAGTCGGCGAATGACGGCATGATTTGGTTCTGGGCGTAGCTGCCGAGGCCTAGGATGGCGAAGCCGACGGGCTTTTCGGGCTGCTGGTCGCGGTCGGCGGCCAGAAGCTTGCCGACTGGCTCCAGGCTCGTTAGGGAGAGTGCGCCTGCCGCCATCAGGAGGTCGCGTCGAGAAAAGCCGTCAGTTCCGTTGCCCATGCGGTTTGGATTCGCCGCTTACCTTGGGAAGCCCTTCTTGATTCGGTCAAATTTTGATCGTCAAGAATTTGCGGTCAAACGAATTTCTTCTTGGATTCTTAACAATTCGTGTGTAGGATGGCTCTATGCGGAGGGCATTCACACTCATCGAGCTTTTGGTTGTAATAGCAATCATCGCGATTTTGGCGGCCATTCTTTTCCCCGTCTTTGCCCAAGCTAAGGCTTCGGCCAAGAAGTCGGCTTGCCTCAGCAATCAGCGACAGCTTGGGATTGCTCTCTACCAGTACGTGAGTGACCACGATGACATGCTGTTCTTCTTCGGACACGCCGTGGATCGGTCTCGCTTGTCGCCGAATGCTCCTTACGGTGCCACACGAGAGAACCGCTGGTGGAACCAGATTCAGCCTTACCTGAAGTCGACGCAGATCTTGGTCAGCCCGAGTGATCCCTTGGCGAAGCCGCATCCGCTTGAGGATGGCGTGGACGGCAGGCCGCTGGTGAAGCGATCCTATGTTGCGAACCGAGCCGCCGAGGGCCTCAGCTATTCTCAGGTCGATGTTCCCTCAGATATTGTCGTGGTTACTGTCAAAGACGGCATCTACGATGACTCGTGGTTTGAGCCACCGAAGAACCTCTACAACAAACTCAACTCCTCGGGCGGGGAAATCGGGCCACCGGTTTTGGCTCTGGGTCTCCAGAACGGTGGCGTAAACATGACGCATTTTGATGGCCATGCCAAATGGCGTAGCAAGGGCTCGATTCTGGCGACGCCTTGCGGCGAACCTTGGACGGGCGTTGACCTTATGCGGCAGTACCCGATTCCGCCGACGCCGGGGCGCCCAGAGCGGACGCCTTGGCATCCGAAGTGCCCGAGCTGAACTCTTTGGCCGTTTCGCCGAGCTCCCGATCGGCGAAACGGCCAACCTTTGTTGAGGGTTGCACCGGCAAGAAGGAATTGTGATTTGTTCCCGGAATCAGGGGGTCATGCGCTTTAAGGTGGGAGGGCGAGACTTGCCTGTTTTGGTGCGGGCGGCTCGATTACGGCGATTTAGGCATCAGTGATCGTGTAGGCGACGAGGCCCCGAAGGTGTGATCGTCGTCACTTGATTTTTTACTTGATTTTGGTGCGCTCCGGGGGGTGTAAAGTTAATCAAGTCGATTGCTGACGTGGTCTTCGGACGTTCTTGTCCGGATTTGTCATCCACTTGCGGTAGGAGGGAGCCGGACCTCGGCTTTGCCCACCCACCCCGTCTCGGCCTTTCTTGGGAAATGCCGAGACTCCCGCCTCGGTCCGGCTGTGGCGCGGTGATGGTGGGCTTGCAGGGCGGGCAAGTCGAAGGCGGGCAAAGTCGAAGGCGGGCAAAGTCGTCGGTAGGTGGCGGACCTGGCGGGGGCTCACCGAGGTCGACTTGAGTTACTTTGGCAGTAGCTTGAGGACCGCCGGTTCTGCCGTCCAAGCAATGCCCCCTTGGATCCCATGGTCGTGGGGCGAGAGAGACTTTGGCACTCGCTGGACGGGTAGGCGTAGGTCGAAATTTGACCTCTTTACAACTGTGTACACGTGAACCCAGAGTTTTAGCCGGACTTTGCCGACGGCACCGCTTGGGTACTTGATGGGTTGGTCGTTGCCGGTGCCTTCTTCGAAAACTATGGCACCATCCAGGGTGCTCTTGATCTTTCGAGTAGATCCGATTCGGACGCGGAATTCGTCGGCCCTTTTCCCTGGCGGTGGGGTGAACTGCGGAATTAGGGCTAGGCATTTTCCGGAGCCACCAAAGTCCGCCGGAACCTTATCGTTAGAAAGGGAAATCTTCATGCCATTGCCGAGCGTCGCGGTTAACGTGCCGTCGCTCGCAAGGCGGAAGTTATCCTTTAGTCGGCCAGGAGCGATGTTTGCGGTGCCGAAGTCGGCCACAAAAGCGGCGTGTTCGAGGGCAAGTAGACTCCCCTGAAGCCTTACCGCACTTTCGCTTGGCTTTGTTGGGTCTGGTCGCTCCGAAAAGGCGATGGATTCCGAGGGTGTGTACGCACCACCGGAGGAACGAAGGGCACCGGATAACCGATACTCCAGCCGATGGTGCTTTTGACTTACCTTCGGGTGGTCAATGGCAATGACGAGGGAAACTTGTTGCTGGCCATTGGGCGACCAAGCTGCGGCTCGCAACCGACTTTTGACTTCGGGCAAGTCCGCGGTGGCACCGTTCCCACCAAGTATCAACAAGGCAAAGGCTATTGCTGAGGTTGGCATTTGTTCAATCCTTCGTTGCGCGGTTCAGTGTTCGATTTCGTTGTCGATATCGGAGACTTGGATGGTGATCCCTTCGATGCCTAGGTCGATTTTACCAGTAGACTGTGCGTACGTGACGGGGCTCCAACCGATGTTGTTCGGTTCGTAGACCTCGACGCGTACTTCATCTTGCGAGACCAGGATGTACTTTCTTAGCCCAGGAATCAGTCGGTATTGGTCCATTTTGAAGGTCCGGTCGTGCTCCTCGGTGGCAGGGGAAAAGATTTCGAAGATGACGATGGGGTTTAGGAGCGAGTTTGGATCATCAGGGGGATATTCGCCTTCGCCGCAAATAATGAGGTAGTCCGGGTAGGTGTGAAACCCAGTCGCTTCAATCTTGACCCGCATGTCGGAACTACGTCCCCGGCAGGCACTGCCCCGGAGCAAACTGAAGAGCGTGCCGGAGATATTCCCCTTGATGTCATTGTGCCGTGGGCTGGCACCGGTCATCGGGTAGATCTGTCCGCCATAGAATTCGTGCCGGATCGCAGAGGTCTCTTCTTGAGCCCGGTAGTCCTCCAAAGTCCATTTTCGCGTCGCCAAGTTGTCCAACGAGGTTATTGTCCTATGGCCGGACTGCGGTTCAATCTTCAATCCGTAGTCAACACTGCCAAGGTACAGCCTTCGAACCGCCATAAACGCTAGGAGGGCGTAAGGTACGGCAAGGGGAATGCCGACCCACGAATGCCAATACTGAGCGAGAGCTAGGCAGGCATACAGGAGAACGGTCCCCGCTATTCGAAGTTGCTTGCTTTGGATCAGAAATGGTCCTGACACGCCATGTTCTGACAGCAGAAGTTCGCACCTTGCGCTGACAACCGCCACCAGTGCGGAGATGAGAAACCGCGGAAAATCCGGGAGCCCGATTACCCAGAAGAGGTGGCCAATCGCGAATGCAATCGCGATACTGGCGGCCAGGAATCGCCTTTCTTTGAACTTGAAGGTCTCATCCATGGGTCCGGGAGTTAGTTGGTGGCTGGCTCCGGCTTTTGGGCAGTGAATTTCTGCTGGTAAATCACGAGCAACACAACCTCTTGGAACGGAACGATGATGGCGGTGAGCGCAAAGGTGAAGGGAACAGTGTACTGTGCGGGCAAAAGATCAAATGCCATTGAGAAGGCGATTAGAAGCAAGAGGAGTAAGGGGACCAGCCACTGGTTCAGAACTAAGTTCAATCCACTCTTCCGAAACTCGGAAAGGGATCGGCGCACTGCGGGAATCGGAGTCTCTTGCCCAAGGAGCACCAAGGGGCGCCAGTAGGCAAAGGGAAGAGCCAGAAACTCAAGTGCGATAATCCACACATTCAAGAAGTACCACGCCTCAACCATCTCAACCTGCTGACAAAAGGCCCACCACGCCCCACTCATGGTCGAGTGGGCAACATATGCGGCCACGATGGGCTTCCTTAGTTCAATCGTAGACCCGAACAAGAAGCGAGCAAGAATGGCTAGGTAGGCAAAGGAAGTTGCCCCGCCGAGGAGTCCTAGGCAGAGAGCACGGTCAAAGCTGGGCAAATCATGCCGCCAATTCTCCACCAGAAGGAAGTCGGGGATGAGCACAAGGGTAGTTAAGAGAACGAGCCCTATATGCTTTCGGATTCTTGCCCAAGACTGCCGAGCTGGATCGAGAGTCAAATGGGGCTTCATGCTTCTACATCCTATCAGATGTCGAGACTCATGGGACCATGTAGCACTTATGCCAGGGCGAGATCGGTGTGGGCAAAGTCATTTCCCTTGCAGAGCAGTGGTTCACCGCTGTGTGCAGCCAGCGCATAGGATATGCAGTCGCCGAAGTTCAGTTGCGCCCGGTGGCCCGAGCCCTTGCCAAAGTCTCGGTAGGCTCCCCGGGAGATTTTCGCGAGGTCCTCCGTGAACGGGACCACCTCAATCGCGTAGGTCTCGATGAGTTGGTCCAGGCGCCTTGCGAGAACGGGATCGTCTCGGCGGTCAACGACGATCTGCGTTTCGAGCAAGGTCGCAGCTGACATGCGCACGCGGCCGAGGTGATTGAGAAGCACTTCGTGAATCCGCGCACCATCTTCTTCGCCTGACACTACAGCGATCAGAGCGGACGAGTCAACTATCATGAGGGCAAGCCCGTAATCGGGTCATATAGGAAGTCGTTGACGTCCGGCAAAGGTTCTCCGTTCAGGCGCGCGTGCATGTCGGCGAGGATTTCGCGAGCACGGATTGCACGGGTGTCCCGCTCTAGTTCGATCTTTCGTTGGCGCAAGGCTCCAACAACCACTTCAGTCATGTTTTGCCCGGTAGCTTTGGAGATCTCGCTGGCCAGCCGGTGGGCTTCTTCACTTTTGATATTGAGGGCCATGGTAGAAGTATACAACCAGATTCCACCATTCCACCATCTGTCGGTTCGGAACCAACGCTCGTCGGGGCGGCGATGGCAAATGGATTGCACGGCTTATGAAGCCGCGTGCTCTGCCTCAATCCTTGCGCGAATCTGGATCACCGCTATCTTGAGATCAGGAATCTCTTCCTTTGCGGTATTGAAAACGGCCTCGTTGTCGATGAAGAAATAGCCGTGACTGAGACGGTCGCGCATCCCCTTGAGCCCTTTCCAATCAACGTTGGCGTGGTCGGCGAAGTATTCGGGCGGCACATGCTTGTCCACCGCTTTCAATTCCTCACCGATTCCGATCAGTGGCATGGAGACGGCATCGAGCAGAGTAAGCCCGGCCTCAGTGGCCACGAAGTCATCTGGATATTGGATTGCCTGAACTCTTGCCAAGACACGATCGCAGGCAATCTCAACATTCTTCAATTGGTCGATGGCAAGGGCTCGGTTAAACGTAGACCCCTTCCTCCTTGATGCGGTCCTTGAGGAATGGCCCTAAATTGTCGTTGAAGCGGATCAAATCCACCCGGGTCCCAAGGGCGTTCTCAAGGTCATCGTGGATGTGGGTGAGCACGGAAAGTGTCGGCCGCTGGAGGTGAACCAAAACGTCCACATCACTGTTAGGGCCAGCTTGGTCCCGGGCCGTTGAGCCGAAAAGTCCAAGTGCGGTTATGCCGTATCGCTCGATCAAGCGTGGCTTCTCGCGTCGCAGTATTGTCAGGGCTTCGTCCCGGGTCAAAG
>JBMOJD010000022.1:0-39962 GCA_049317025.1 Fimbriimonas sp.
CCCGGTGCGATGCCGCCGTGGGGCGGCGGGCCGTAGCTGAACGCCTCCAGAATGTGCCCAAAGCGCTCCTGCTGCGTCGCCGCATCGATGCCGAGCAAGTCGAAAATCCGCGACTGCATCTCAGGCTGGTGGATTCGGATCGAACCCGACGCGATCTCCGTGCCGTTGCACACGGCGTCGTAGCAGTCCGCCCGCATCCGGCCCGGATCGCTGTTGATGTAGGGCATATCCGCCTCTTTCGGAGCCGTGAACGGGTGATGCGACGGTGTCCAATGCTGATTCTCGGCGTCCCATTCCACCAGCGGAAAATCGACAACCCAGCAGAACGCCAGTTTGCGCGGATCGCGCAGCTTCAATCGGTCGCCAATCTCCAGCCGGAGGCGGTTGAGGACGTTGTTCGAAACCGAAAACGCATCGGCAACGAAGAGCAGCAGGTCGCCCTCCACCGCACCCGATAGCTCGCGCAACTGGTCGGCCGCCGCCGCATCCACGAACTTGGCGATGGACCCCTTGATGCCTTCGGCGGTGAACATGACCGTCCCAAGGCCCTTGGCGCCCGCGTCCTTGGCCAGCTCCTCAAGCTCCGAAACCTGCTTGCGGCTGAGCGAAGCACCACCGGGATATCGAATGCCCCGCACAAAACCGCCCGCTTCGATTGCGTTGGCAAAGACGGCAAACTCCGAAGTCCGGAACAGGTCTGTCGCGTCCCAAATCTCGAGCCCAAACCGGAGGTCTGGCTTGTCCGAGCCATAGCGCAACAGGGCATCGTCGTAGGTTAGCCGCGTAAATGGCTCAATCGGGTCCTTCTCCAAGCCAAACTTCGAGATGACACCCGTAATGGCTTCGCGCAACAGCCCCTCGGTAAGAGTAAGAATCTCTTCCTGGGTAGTGAACGAAAGCTCCATATCGAGCTGAGTAAACTCTGGTTGACGGTCGGCCCGTTGGCTCTCATCTCGGAAGCACTTGGCGATCTGATAGTATCGCTCAATGCCCGCCACCATCAGCAACTGCTTGTACTGCTGAGGGCTCTGAGGAAGCGCGTACCACAGTCCTGCTTCCAGGCGATAAGGCACGAGGTAATCCCGTGCTCCCTCAGGAGTCGACTTCGTGATGATCGGCGTCTCGACTTCAAGAAAGCCCTGGGCATCAAGGTAAAGGTGAATTCGTCGAATAAGATCCGCCCGCAGGGCCAGTCGGTTGAACATCGAGGGCCTGCGCAGGTCCAGGTACCGGTGCTTGATCCGCAGTTCCTCATTGACCTGCTGCATGTGCTCCTCATCGCTGACCGGGAACGGCAACGGCTTGGCCGGGCTCAGCTCGGTGTATCCGGTGATCTCCACCTCGATATCCCCCGTCGCCATCTTGCTGTTCTTGGTCTCCTCCGCACGCTCCCGGACCTTGCCCGTCACCGAAAGACACGCCTCATGCCGGAAGTCCGGCCGGACCGGGAACGAATTCGGATCAAAGTAAAGCTGCACCAGCCCCGTGCGGTCGCGCAGGTCAACAAACATCACCCCGCCAAGGTCTCGCACCCGATGCGCCCACCCGTTCAAGGTCACGATTTCGCCGGTATGGGCGGCGCGGAGTTCGCCACACGTCTTCGTTCGCGGAACAAATGCCATTTGAATCCCAAAGGATACCGTTTCGCCCTCATTTCGGTTCAATCGAACTCGTTCGGGTTCGAACTCCAGACCGCCCGCCGCGAGGACCGCAGAAATTGGAAATCAGTCCGATGGCGTGCAGGAATAGTTCTGCGGGCCTGGTAATTTACTTCTGCGCAAGGCGCGGTTGAAATCAAATGGAACCCACTAAGTTCGAAAGCCCCCTCCTTTCGCTCGCGAGAGGAGGGGGTTGGGGGTGGAGAGTCCGGACGTGTTAGCCTGGGTTCATCCGGCTGAGGATACTCTCGACCTTATCGCCAGGTTCTGCGTAACCATTTCTTCCATTACGTTCCTATGCCTTGACACAAAATACGGAACCCAGCATCGGCTGCAGAAAGCCGTTATGGTTATCATGTTGCTGGCCCATTGTCTCGGATCTTACCGGTTGGTTGTTATCCCGTGGATTGAGGGTCGGATGTTTCTCAAGTTCGTAGCGTTATCCATTGGTCTCTGGAGCCTATGCGTGTCGGTCCGGCCCGTGATCCGAAACTTTCAGGAAAGGTATGAGTTAGTTTGATATGACTAGCGCCATTGTCGCCGCCGTCATCGGAGCAGTCTGCGCTGCATTCGCACGCATATTTCGGGATGTGCATCGCGAGTTCGCTACTGCGATAGGGCTCTTGAGCTTGCTTGCGCTGGTCCTGTTCGTTATGTCCGTCTGTCAAATTCTCCTGACTCGGTCACCGAGCGCAGCGTCGTGATGCATTCCTGCCAGAAGACGAATCATTATTAAGAGTCAACAATTGTTGCAAAGGGCGGAACAGGCGCGGCACGTTCCAGCGTATTTCGAAAAAGAGGATTACTATGTCGACCCGCTGGAGTGTTCTTTCGCTTTTCTTCGCCGTGGCTACGACTGCAAATGCAGTTGTTCCTGACTATATCCGGGGTGAGCTCATCGTTCGCTATCGGCCCGGATATTCTGTCGCGGCCGAGGTCGCCCACCGGGTTCAGGACTCGACGCTGATGAGGTCGATCCCTGAGATCAATGCCCAGATCATTCGACTTCGTCCAGGTGTCTCCGACGAGGCGGCGGTGCGCGCCTATACATCCAACCCCGCTTTCGAATCGGTCGAAAGGAACGTGAAAGTCACCTGGGACCTCATCCCGAATGACCCGCTTTACGCCGAGCAGTGGGGGCCGCAGAAGATGCAAGTGCCCTTGGTCTGGGACCTTTTCCGAGGAGATCCGGCGGTCTTGGTCGCGGTGCTCGATGACGGAGTTCCGCGAAATCACCCCGACCTTGCTGGCAAGGTCTTGCCCGGTAAGGACTACGTCGATGGCGACAACGATCCAGATCCAGGTGCCGATGGCTTCCATGGAACGCACGTTGCGGGAATCGTTGCGGCGAACACAAACAACCGAGTAGGTATCGCCGGTACCGGCTTCAACGTTCGCATTTTGCCCGTCCGCTTTAACTCTCTCGACGAGTCGATCGCGGCCAACATCTGGGCCGCCGACAACGGTGCCAAGGTCATCAACATGAGCTATGGCTTCCCCGGCCTCGCCGCTTCGTCTGCTCACGAGGCCGCCACCACTTACGCCTGGAACAAGGGCGTATTGGTGTTTAGCTCGGCAGGCAATAACAACATCAGCACCGCCTACGTGCCCAAGAGCGACAAGGACGTAGTGGTTATCGGCGCTTCGACTCCGCAAGATACCAAGGCCGGGTTCAGCAATTTCGGCAACTGGGTCGATCTTGCTGCACCCGGAACGAGCATTCTCAGCACAGTCAAGGGCGGCGGCTACGAGGCGTGGGATGGAACCTCGATGGCAGCCCCGGGAGCGGCCGGTGTGGCGGCTTTGCTCTTCTCGGCGGGCGGCACCATGGTCAACAACCGAATCATCCGCGACGCGCTCTACAGCACGGCGGACCCGGTTGGAAACTGGGTTGTGAGGGGTCGCATCAATGCCTGGAAGGCATTGAACGTGATCCCGATTGGCCGCGAAGTGACCTACTCGGCACGCTCAATCGCCCTCAACCAAGGCAACTGGGTCGGTGGAAACGTGGCCAGCGTGCGGAATTCGGACAACAACTTCTACAGCCTCTCGGGCGTGGTGGGGCCAAACCCGCAGGCTCTGACCGGCGGTGCGGAGATCGTGATTCCGGTCGGTGACGCCTTGGACAAGATTCGCAAGTTCACGGTCACGGTGGAGGCGCGAGGTCCCATCGGTTCGACCAACACGCTCTTCGCGTGGAACTACAACACAAGCTCCTACGAAGTTCTTCGCAGCTTCGCGCTCCGCGAGACCAAGTCAACCGTCACCCAGGATATTCCCGCCACTAACCTCTCGCGGTACGTGCGCAATGGGGAGTTCCGCTTGATCTCACGCGCAATCGTGCCGAACCGGCTGCGGATTTCGTCGCTTCGACTTGATATCGACTTGGCCGAAGTCGACGCACTCGTCACGAACTGACGATAGGAGAATCAGTTGCCTGAGGGAGAACACCCCCTTGGGCACAACTTTTTTGTTTGGGTGGTTAGCGCCCTGGATGATTGGCGTTTCCTTGATATACGAGTTACACTAGAGCCATGCCAGTTCTCTTGATTGCAACCCTCGTGCTTGGTTCGATGCCTACCGATTCGATCGTGCCTGCCGGGGCGAAAGTGGAAAAGGTCGTGGGCGGCTTTCTGTTCACCGAAGGAGCAATCTGGACTCGAAAGAACACGCTGATCTTCAGCGACATCCCCGCCAACCTCATGGTCGAGCTGACCGGCACGTCGTGGAAGACCTTTCGCAAGCCAAGCGACAACGCCAACGGTAACCAGCTGGACGCCAGCGGAAACCTCTATACGGCCCACCACGGCTCGCGCTCGGTGACCTTCACCGACATGAAGACGGGCGACGTGAAGACTCTGGCCGCGAAGTTCGCGGGCTCACGGCTCAACAGTCCCAATGACCTCGTGGTCGATTCGAAGGGCATCGTCTACTTCACCGACCCCGACTACGGCGTGTCGAAGGATAAGAAGGAGCTCGATTTCAACGGTGTCTATCGCATCACCCTCGGTGGCCGAGTCGAGGCCCTGATTCGTGACTTCAAGAAGCCCAACGGCATCGGTCTCTCGCCCGACGAGAAGACCCTGTATGTCGCCGACACCGAGGCAAACCACGTCCGGTCGTTCACGGTGACGCCCGATGGTCGCTTGTTGAACCCGAAGGTGTTCTACTCTTGGACGTCCCCCGGCGCCCCCACTGGCCCCGGAGCACCCGACGGCCTCCGACTCGACAAACAAGGAAACGTCTATGCGACTGGCCCAGGCGGAGTAAGCATCATTCGCCCGGATGGAACCCTCATTGCCTCGATTCCCGTCCCCGAGGTTCCCACCAACGTCGCTTGGGGAGAGGCGGATGGCAAGACCCTCTACATCACCGCGCAAACCAGCATCTACCGTATCAAGCTCAACGCCACCGGCCTGCGCTACTAAGCAGGCAGTGGCGAGACATCGCCACGGCCCGCGCGAGGCAGGTATTGTTCAGAGGTTCAACGAGGATCTCAATGATGCGTCACCTTATCGCTGCACTCGCTTTCGCTGTCATCATCGGCGGCTGTTCCCAGCCTGCGACTGAGTCCAAGGGGCCCGAAGCCACGAAGGCTCCCGAGCCCGCCGCCGCTGGAACCATCCGGATCGCCGTGATCCCCAAGGGCACGACCCACGAGTTTTGGAAATCGGTCCATGCCGGGGCCGATGACGCCGCCAAAGAACTCGGCGTCGAAGTCATCTGGAAGGGGCCGGTGAAGGAAGACGACCGCGAGAGCCAGATCAAGACGGTCGAGGACTTCGTCACGAACAAAGTGAGCGGAATCGTCCTCGCTCCGCTCGACGACACCGCCCTGCGCGGGCCGGTCGACGAGGCAAAGGGCGCGGGAATCGACACCGTTATCATCGACTCCGCATTGAAGTCTGAAGATACCGTCAGCTTCGTCGCCACCGACAACAAGAAGGGCGGCTACCTCGGCGGTAAGCGCCTCGCCGAACTGCTTGGCGGCAAGGGCAAGGTCGTCCTGCTTCGCTACCAGGAAGGCTCGGCAAGCACAGCCGAGCGCGAGCAAGGATTCCTTGATGCGATGAAGGAAGCGCCCGGCATCCAAGTGGTCAGCAGCAACCAGTATGGCGGCGCGACCGTCGAAACTGCCCAGAAGGCGGGCGAAAACTTGCTGGCTCCCTACAAGCAGGGCGACAAGCTGACCATCGACGGCATCTTCACTCCCAATGAATCCACCACCTTTGGCCTCCTGCGGGTCCTCGAAGACGGCGGCCTTGCGGGCAAGGTCAAATTCGTCGGATTCGATGCTTCGACCAAGCTGATCGAGGGCCTGCGAGCCGACAAGATCAACGCCCTCGTCGTCCAGAACCCCCGCAAGATGGGCTACCTCGGCGTCAAGACCATGGTCGCCCACCTGAAGAAGGAGAAGGTGGACAAGCGCGTCGACACCGGCGTCGTTGTCATCGACAAGGCGACCATCGACTCGACCGAGATCAAGAAGCTGATCGAGCCGCCCAAGGAGTGAGCACTCAGCTTCAGGTTCACGAGATTCGAAAGCAGTTCGGGGCCACGGTGGCCCTGAACGGCGTTTCGTTTGGGCTTCAGAGCGGGGAAGTCCTCGCCCTTGTCGGCGAAAACGGCTCCGGCAAGTCCACTGTCTCGAGAGTAATCGCGGGCGTCATCGCCCCCGATTCGGGCTCGATGACCCTGAACGGCGTCCCCTTCGACCCGAAGCCGCCCCATGCCGCCCGGGGCATGGGTGTCGCGATGATCTACCAGGAGCTGTCGCTTTGCGCCCACCTGACGGTGGGCGAGAACATCGCCCTCGGCATGGAGCGGACGATCACGCCCGCCAAAGCCCGAAGTGCCCTCGACCGGCTGGGGGCGTCCTCGCTCAGCCTCCGCGCCATCACTGGCGAGCTTCCCCCCGCGACGCGCCAGCTTGTCGAAATCGCCCGCGCGTTGGCCTCTGATGCCAAAGTCATCATCTTCGATGAGCCAACCTCCAGCCTCACCTCCGAAGACGCCAAGCACCTCTTCGAGGTCATCGAGTCGCTGCGGGCCGATGGAACCGCGATCCTCTATATCTCTCACTTCCTAGAGGAGATCGAACGCCTCGCCGACCGAGTCGTCATCCTGCGCGATGGCGAACTGGTCTCGGATGGCCCCAAGGCTGGCCTGACGCGAGAAATGATGATCGAACGGATGGTCGGGCGCGAACTCGATGAGCTCTACCCACGCTCCGCCCGCACTTTCGGCGAGCCATTACTCAGAATTGACCGCTGGTCGGGCCGACGCCTCCCGGTGGAAGCCCAGCTTGAAGTCCGTCGCGGGGAAGTGGTCGGGATTGCTGGCCTCAATGGCGCGGGGCGCACTGAACTGCTGCGCACGATTTTTGGCCTAGACCCCATCCGAAGCGGCACTTGCCAGCTGGCGCAATACGACGGCTGGCAGTCGCCCAAATCTCGCTGGAATCAAGGCATGGGCATGCTGAGTGAAGATCGGAAAGAGGAAGGTTTGGCCCTTGGTCTGAGCCTTGCCGACAATGCCATGCTGCCATCCCTGCGCCCCGGCTGGGTCCGGAGCCAAGACCTGGAGACCCAGACTAAGGGCCTGATTGACCGTCTCGGCGTCCGATGCCGCGAACCGGGCCAGATCATTGGTGAGCTTTCCGGCGGCAACCAGCAAAAAATAGCCCTTGCCCGGCTCCTCATAGCCGATGTCGATTGCTTTCTTCTCGATGAGCCCACACGGGGTATCGATGTAGGCAGCAAGCAAACAATTTATCGGGCCATCGACGAGGCGGCCCAACGAGGAAAGAGTGTGTTGATGGTAAGTAGCTACCTGCCCGAACTTCTCGGCGTCTGCGACCGAATCGCGGTGATGACCCAAGGGCGTTTGGGCCCTGCGCATCCGGTTGCCGAGTGCGATGCCACCAGCCTAATGCAAGAGGCCCTGGGACTCGCCGAGGTGCGCGCATGAGCCGAAACACCAAGAATCTCATCGCCCTCGGGGTCGCCTGGCTCCTGATCTTCGCCGTCTTCAGCATCTTCGTGCCGAACCAGGCCTTCCTCTCTCCGCGAAACATCGAGACTCTCGCACGGCAGAGCGCCATCGTCGCCATGGCGACGCTCGGGGCGACGTTCGTCATCGTTAGCGCGGGTATTGACCTTTCGGCAGGCTCAGTCGCCGCCTTCGTCAGCGTTGTCATTGCCCTCGCCCTCAAGTCCAGTTTTGATCCTTCAGTTGCCATCATTCTCGGGGTCGGTGCCGGTGCCATCTGCGGCTTCGCCAACGGCGTCCTCATCACGGGGCTGAAGGTTGGTCCATTCATCGTGACCCTGGGCACGCTGCTGATGGTGCGCGGTCTGGCCAAGGGCATCGGGAACGAACAAAAAATCGATGCGCCTCTAACATGGCTAAATCGACTCCTCTCCGCGCTGCCAAAGGGCAATGAGTGGCAGATCTTGCCCATCGGAGTCTGGCTCACCCTCGTGATGGCCCTCGGTATGTCGGTGCTTCTGAACCGGACCCGATTTGGCCGCCACGTGGTCGCCGTCGGCTCCAATGAGTCCGCCGCCCGGCTTTGCGGAGTGCCCATCGAGTGGGTGAAGCTCAAGGTCTATATCCTCGGCGGAATCTTCAGCGGTTTGGCGGGCCTCTTGCTCTTTTCCCGGCTCACCGTCGGCGACCCCACCGTGGCCCAAGGCCTCGAACTGGATGTCATCGCCGCCGTCGTCATCGGTGGGGCCAGCCTGAGCGGCGGCCAAGGCTCTATTGCCGGCAGCCTGCTCGGCGCCTTGATCATGGCAACCATCCGGGCGGGCGGATCGCAAATGGGCTTGCCAAACTGGGTACAAGAGATCGTCACCGGCACGATCATCATCCTCGCCGTCACCCTCGATGGCTTCCGCCGCCGACGTGCCTGAAGGGCTTTACGAGCCCTTCAGATCATCGAGGTTGATCGCCTTCTCGGCGTCCACTTCCCGCATCTGCTGCCGGGTCAAGTGCCCCGGTTCCAGAACGATGTTCGGTCGATCCAGGTGGACGCCCGTGACCGCCTTCTCGTCAAGCTTCAGCTCCGCGGCGCGCTCATCGGCACCCGGCGAAACCGGCCAAACCGTGTTCGCCGCCCAATAGCTATCAAGGAATTCGGCCCAAATTCGGTCGTAAACCGCCACCGTCTGATCGGCGATAGTGTCCCAATCGAACTCGGTCACCAGCCGCTCCTTCGCCTTCGCGCCCATGATTTGGCCCTCGACCGGGTTGTTCAGCGCCCGCAGGATGCCCCACGCCAACGACTGAGGATCCGCCGCATAGGTCAGGGTCCCCGTCTCGTCGTGGAGCACGACCTCCCGAAGCCCACCCGCATCCGAGGCCACCACCGGCACACCAGCGGCCATTGCCTCAAGAGCGACGATGCCGAATGGCTCATACAGGGAAGGGAAGACCGCAACGTCGGCGCACCGGTAGAGCATATGAAGCGACCGGTTCGCCATGAATCCGGTGAAAAGCACCTTGTCTTCCAGCCCAGCCCAATGGACAAACTTTTCGAAGTGCTCGCGGTTGCCGCCGCCGACAATAAGGAATTTGGTGTTCGGCTCCTTGGCCAAGACCGTCGTCGCCGCATTGAGCAGAACTTGAATGCCCTTCTCGCGAACGAACCGACCCACGTACATCACGATCTTTTCCTCAGGCAGAGCCAGCTTGGCGCGATGAGTGAGGCGCTCTTTCTCCGTCCAATCAAACTCGAATTTCTTGGCGTTCACGCCATTGAAGATCACATCGATCTTGTCAGTAGGGCAGTTGAACAGACGATGCGTCTCTGCCTTCATGAATTCGCTGCACACGATCACGCGCCAGGCTTCGTAGGTGAGCCAATATTCCTGCTCGTGGATGTAGCGCGAGGTTTCGTTGTGGATGCCGCCGTGTCGACCCGATTCGGTGGCGTGGACGGTGGCGACCATAGGAAGTTTGTATTCGTACTTCAACTCGCGCGCTGAATCCAGCGACAGCCAGTCGTGGGCATGGAAGATGGTTGGCTGCCCGCCCGGCCGCCAATCCTCCAGAAGCTTTCGCACCCGGAGGTCTGTGGCTTCGTTGAGGAGCTGGATCTCGTGCAAAAAGTCCTTGGGAGTGCCGCCAAGATCCACGCGGTGAAGATGCACTCCGCTAGGCTCGACTTCTTCGTTCGGCGCTTGCGGCGTGGCCTTGGTCACGACGTGGACTTCGATCCCCCGTTCGGCCAACTTTTGACTCAAATCGTAGACATGGGGGCTGATGCCGCCCACGATGCGAGGCGGGTATTCCCAAGAAAGCATGATCACGCGCATGGCCAACCCGATTATAGGCCTTGCGGGTCTATGGAATACTAGGAGAGACGCGGAGGGATGGTAGAGTGGTCGATTGCGGCGGTCTTGAAAACCGCAAGGGCGCAAGTCCTCAGGGGTTCGAATCCCCTTCCCTCCTCCAGTTTTGTGCCCATGGTTGCAGTGATCGTATAATCATTGCATGTACGAAACTACGAGGTCGGAGACAGTCGGCAGCGATGGCATGATCCACATCGCCGTGCCCGAGCTCACCCCAGGTCAGGTGGTCGAGGTGATCTTGCGAGATACCCCGCCCAGGAAGAAGTTCCGCGAGGCAGGAAGACTCGCAGGCAAGATCGTTATCGCGGACGATTTTGATGCGCCTCTGGAAGAAATGGAGCCCTATTCCTAATCGTGGTTCTTCTGGATACGCAGGCCTACATCTGGTTCCTTGAAGGCAATCCCCGGCTCTCTGCCTCGGCGAGGGAAGCGATCGAATTCTCTCCCAGGGTGTTGCTAAGCATCGCAAGTGTCTGGGAGATAGCCATCAAGCATTCGCTGCGAAAACTATCACTCCCAGGCAGATTCGAGGATTTGATTGAGGAGCTCGACACCTTAGATAGAATTGAACTCTGTCCGATTGAGTCCAGGCATATCCGCCTAGTCGCTACCCTCCCGCACCATCACCGCGACCCGTTCGACCGAATGATCATCGCCCAAGCCCTCGTCGAGGGCCTCCCCATCGTCAGTTCCGACGCGCAATTCGACACCTACGGCGTCAATCGCATTTACTGAACTTCGCAACTCCCAAGCCATCACTCCCTGCTAACGCTGTTCTCGGCGATAAGGCAAGGCTGATCCTCTGAGCTCATCGGCTGGCCGCAGTACAATGAGAGAGCGACACAGCGTCGTGTTTTGCCATGAAGATTTTGGTTCCGATCAAGCGGGTGATTGACCCCTACGCCAAAGTTCGCGCCCTCCCGGATGGTTTGGGGATCGACCTGAGTTCGGTCGAGTTTGCCGTGAACCCTTTCGATGAGATTGCGCTCGAAGAAGCCGTCCGGCTGAAAGAAAACGACCCGGCCACCGAGATCGTGGTGGTCACCATCGGCACAAGCGAGAGCGAGCAGCAACTGCGAAAAATGCTCGCGATGGGAGCGGACCGGGCGATTTTGATCGAAACGACGAATCCCTTCGAGCCCAAGGCCGTCGCGGTTGAACTGGCCGCCTTGGTTCGTCAGGAACAGCCGGACCTGGTCTTGATGGGCAAGCAGGCCACCGACGACGACTCCAACCAGGTCGGTCAGATGCTGGCGGCTTATCTCGATTGGCCCCAGGCGACCTTTGCCGCGCGTGTGTCTCTGTTTGGGCGAATCTTGGAAGTGACACGCGAAACTGATTCGGGCGAGGAGACTCTCGAGATGGACCTTCCCGCCGTTGTCACGACTGACCTGCGACTCAATGAACCCCGATACATCGGCATGGCCGGCATCGTCAAGGCGCGCTCCAAGCCGCTGGAGCGACGAGCCCCATCAACCCAATCCGAACCAACAAGGCGCGTGCTGCAAGTGACGGCGCCCGCCGCTCGTGTTGCTGGCCGAAGAGTCGGGTCGGTCGATGAACTGGTCGCCGCCCTTCGGGCGGGAGGATCGCTCTGATGTCGAGGCTCCTGGTTATCGTCTTTGATCCCAATGAGGCGAGCCTTGGCTTTGCCGAAAAGCTGGGAATTCCGTTTGACGTGCTCTGCCTGCGAGGAGACCTAGGCACCGTCGGGGCCGAAAACCTGTTCCTGGCGAATCTGCCCGCGATTCCTCCCGCCGATGGGTTGGCGAAGGCTTTGGCGGCCTTTTCCGCACCCTATTCGCATGTGGCGGCAGTCTCGTCCATGCAAAGCAAGGATGTGTTGCCGAGGGTGGCTGCGTTGCTGGATGGGGCGATGGTGACGGATGTAGTCGCGCTGGAATCCGAGCGGACCTTCCGACGTCCCATCGTGGCCGGAGCGCTGTTTGAGACGATTGAGATCACCGGTGCGCCGATCGTTCTGACTTACCGACCGGCAGGCTTCTCGACGCTGCCTGCGGAAACACCGGCAAACCGGTCCGAAGTTGAGTTGGAGATCACTTCGCGAGTGAATCGAACGAGTTCACATGGCGGACGCGGTGGCCGTCCGGACCTCACCCAAGCCAAGCGCATCGTGAGCGGGGGCCGTCCACTTCGCGACGCCGCGACTTTTGAGCAAGTGCTCGGTGGCCTCGCCGATGTTCTCGGGGGTGCCGTAGGGGCGACCCGTGCGGCGGTCGATTCGGGGATTGCCCCCAACGAACTGCAGGTCGGCCAAACGGGCAAGATCGTGGCGCCGGACCTTTACATCGCGGCGGGGATTTCAGGTTCGACCCAGCACATGGCGGGCATCAAAGACAGCAAAGTGATCGTGGCCATCAATAAGGATCCCGATGCGCCGATCTTCGATATCGCGGACTTTGGTCTGGTCGCGGACCTTTTCCAGGCCGTCCCGGAACTGACAGAGAAACTCAAGGCGTAGCGTGAGCACGTGCTCGCGCGTTGGATAAGAAATCATGGCAATTCATCGAATCGTTACCGGCCTCGCTTTTGTGATGGCTTTTGTCGTCGGGCATGCCCAAATCGACCCGGCGAAGACCGTCCTGACCATCAACGGGGAAGACATAAAGGGTAGCGAGTACTACCGCAAGATGGAGTTCCTGCCGGGAGTCGGCAAGCCCATTGGATCCTCGTTTGCTGAATTCACGCCGGGATTCCTGACGCTGGAGCGGCTGATCACGGAGAGGTTGCTCCTCCAACTCGCCCGAGAAAAGGGCGTTTTCCCCAGCGAAGTCGAGCTGAATGCCGAAGTCGCGAACCGGAGCCAAGATGACCCGAAGCTCGTGGCAGACTGGAAGGCGAGTGGCCGCACTGAGGCCGAACTGCGCTCCCAGATCCAGCTTGACCTTGTTCAGTTCAAGCTGCAGACTGCAGGCATCACGATCACGGACCAGCAGGTCGAAGGCTACTACAACGCGAACAAGGACGAGTTCACTTCGCCGGTCAAGTTGAAGTTGCGGGTGATTGCGGTTCCCGATATTGCCACTCGGGATGCGGCCGAGGCGGAACTGAAGGCAGCGAAGCCATTCAGCGAGGTTGCCTCCAAGTACAGTGGCGATGTTAGCAAGGTGAACGGTGGCGACTACGGCATCATGCCGATCACCATGTTCAGCCCCGCCTTCAAGGCCGCGATTGGCAACCTCAAGCCGGGCCAATCGACCGAATGGGTTGCTACCGGCACCACATACGTCAAGTTTTTGGTCGAGAATTCGTTTCCGCCCGTCCTTGAGCCGCTCTCGCCCGCCCTGCGACGCACGATCCGCAAGAAGATGATGATCCAGCGGGGAAGTGTGAAGAACAACCTGCAGGCCGATATGCGGGCCGCCCGGCTCAAGGCCGCGATCGATATCAAAGAACCTGAGTTCGCCAAGACTTACCGAAAGTACATCGAGCTGTACTTCGAAGAGAAAAAGGGCGGCGGATAGGTTTCCGTTGGCGACTCTCCCTCCCCAACCCCTCCCTCTCGCGGAGCGAAAGGGGGGCTTCAAAACAGAAACGGGAGCCTGATTAGGCTCCCGCTCTGTCTAGCGCTCCACTGATTTCGAAGGTTTGCGGCTGGACCGAAGTCCGCTTTATATGATCATGATTTCTGCTGAGGCAATACTCCGCAAGCTTCTTCAGTGCCCTCTCCGACTCTGCATCCAACCGCGTCGGACTTGTCATACACAAGCCAAGTAGGCAGTAGGCTTCGTCTTCGGTGAGCTCGAGCGCACTTGTTCTTTCAAGTGGCATGAGGCCCTCCAATGAGCAATATTGCTCCACTATTCTAGACCGGAAACGAGCACCTGGATGTTCCAGATTTGCATCGATCTGTGATGCAGTTCATATTTCCTGGTAATTCACAGGCGAATTGTGATGTTCGCCAACTTTCCGAAGGCGATCAGTAGGATGGTGCCGGCCCCGACGAGGACCAGCGTGATGGCGGTTCGGCGCCAATCGCGGTCGCGGGCATAG
The DNA here is from genome assembly GCA_049317025.1 of Fimbriimonas sp. Taxonomy (GTDB): domain Bacteria; phylum Armatimonadota; class Fimbriimonadia; order Fimbriimonadales; family Fimbriimonadaceae; genus Fimbriimonas. The sequence goes on from JBMOJD010000022.1 coordinate 14,030, forward strand.
GCGGCTCCCGCGAAAATCTTGGAGGTCGTTCCGAAGATCGGCGTAAGCATCAGGAAGGCAATGTTCAGCACCACGTGCTTGAGTTCCCACTCGAGGAGATAGATGGTGGGCGGGACCGTCGCGAGTAGGCCAAGGACAAGGCCAGCGTGCCCGACCTGCTTGGTCGGGAATCGCTCCAGCCAGACGTGGAGCTTGTGTTTGAACCCGGATGAGGAAGATGCCATCAGTGGTGGTGATCTCCGCCGGGGCGGCGGAGATCACCTGTTTGTACATTGCTTAGAGGGCTCGGTCGATCAGAGCCGCGATCGCGGTCTTGGGGTGAGCACCGACGGTCTGCTCGAAGACCTTGCCACCCTTGAAGACGATCAGGGCGGGAATGCTCATGACGCCGTAGGTGCTGGCGATGTCGCCATCGGTGTCGACGTTGAGCTTCAGGACCTTCGCCTTGCCCGTGTATTCGGTCGCAAGTTGCTCGATCGAGGGCCCGATCGCGCGGCAGGGCCCACACCACTCGGCCCAGAAGTCCACAAGCACGGGGACGTCGGATTTCAGAACCTTTTCATCAAATTCAGCAGAACTAACACTCAGATTTTCGGCCATTTTGTTCACCTACAGGGATAAGGGAAGATACCCGCCGCCGGTTCCCGCTCGCATTGGCATCTTTCCTCACTGCCCAAAGAATCGGGTCAGCGAGTCGCTCAGGGTTTTGGCGGTGAAGTTCACGAGGGGGATCCCTGATTCATACGCCAAACGCGTGGGCCCGATCAGCGCGACCACCCCGGCTTCCTTGCCCCCAACGTAAAAACTGTTGCGAATAATGCTGAAGCGATACATCTGGGGATGGCGGTTTTCCTTCCCGATGGTCACAGCCTGACTCTGCTCGCCGGGCGCGACAGATTCGTACATCACATCCGATCGCAGGACTTCGTCCAGCAGGGTCGTCAGAGCACCGACATCGTGCCGGAACTCGGGCTGAGCAAGCATGAACTCCTCGCCGTCCGTGACCATGCGGCCACGGGTCATGTCCTTGGCGATGGCCTGGACTTGCTGCCATACGGGCACAAGGAGTTTTTCTGCGACCGGGTGGCCGGGGACCGATGGAGCCTTGGCCTTTGTGACCTGCTTGAGGGTGCGGCCCAACAGGGCCGAACTCAGGAGTTCGTTCGCGCGGCCAAGGTCGTCGAGCGATAGGCCCTCGGGGCAACTGACCATGCGGTTCTCGACGTGGCCATTGCTAAGGGCAAAGACGAGCAGGGCTTGCGTCGGGCCGAGGGCACTGACGAGCGCGGTCCGAACAGTCACTTCCATGTCGCGCACCGTCGTGGCCACGCTCAGCAGGTGAGTCAGGTGACTCATCACTCGGACCGTGTCTTGGAGCAGGCCTTGGAGTGCGTCGCCGGTCTTGGCCGCATTCTTCACCGCTCCCTGCAGGTTCTCATCCAGACTCCGCTGCACGACCAGGCGGTCCACATAGTAGCGGTAGCCGAGGTCGCTCGGCACGCGGCCCGAGCTGGTGTGGGGCTGTTCCAAGAACCCGAGGTCCAGCATCTCCGCCATCTCGTTGCGGATGGTGGCAGACCGGACCCCAAGCGAATACTTCTTGGTGATCAGCTCGCTTCCGACCGGTTCGGCCCCGTGGACGTATTCCACGATAATCGCCTGCAGAATGGTCTGCTTGCGACTGTCCAGTTCGGGTGGCTTCGCCTCGTCCATACAATCTTTGACGACTATTCGACCAGTTCGGGCACCACACAGGTGGTGACCTTCACGAAGTCGTTCGGTTCGAATGCCTGCAGGATCTTCGCGGCCTTCGGACTGCCGGTCTCGCGCAAGTGCTCCTCAATGAGCGCCTTCACTCGCATTGCGTCTTCGATATCCAGCGGCTCGGCCTTCACATACTGCTTGTTCAGCATGGCTGGGTCGTATTGATACAGGTAGACCCGTCCACCCGTGAGACCCGAGCCGAGGTTGAAGCCGGTCGATCCCAGCACCAGCGCGGTCCCTCCGGTCATGTATTGGAACGCGTTCGCCTCTACACCCTCGACGACAACGGTTGGGCCGCCCCCTTCGGAGTTCTTGCGAAGGCAGATGCCGAAGCGGTTGCCTGCGCGGCCAGCAAGGAACGCCCGGCCACCGCGCGCGCCGTAGCCGAACGTGTTGCCGACAATGGTGAGGTCACCATTGTCCCCTGATGGGCGAATGACTAGCTTGCCGCCGTAGGAGGCGGTGAAGCATGAGTCCGCGACCAAGCCCTCCAGTCGGTATTCCATGCCTTCGACCATGTAAGCCGCATAGAAATGGCCCGCCGCGCCCCCATGCTCGAACCTCAGCGTGCCCACGGGAAGCCCGGCGTCGCCGTAGGCACGAGCGATGACGCCCGCCGCACCCACGCCGACACAGCGGTCCACGTTGGTGAGATCACGGCGAATGACGATGGTCTCGCCCTTGAGGGCGCGCTGAGCGGCGTGGACTTCCTCTGTCCGCACTTCGGGCTTGTGGGTTTCGGTTTGCAACGCGTAGTTTCGCTTGATCGCGTCCTCGTGAGGGGCGAGGAGGATCGCGTCAAAGTCGATCAGATCGGCCTTACCGTGGAGTTCCTTCTTCTCCAGGAGGTCGCGCTTGCCGATGACTTCGCCCAGGGACGAAATCCCGTGGGCGGCCATCAGATCGCGAATCTCAAGGGCAACAAAACGCAGGTAGCGAGCGATGTGGCGGGCTTTACCGCTGAATTTTGCGACCAGCACGGGGTCCTGGGTCGCAACTCCGGGCGCGCAACCGAGGCGGCGCTTGCCGGTCGGGTCGGCAGGATCGGGACCAGCCAGATGGCACTTTCGTAGCATCGAACAGCCGATGGCAATGAGCAAACTGGTGCCAAAGCCGACTCGGTCTGCGCCCAGGAGCATGAGCTTGAGGGCTTGCTCCCCGTTTTGCACACCACCATCAACGCTAATCTCGACGAGGTGGCGCATGCCTTCCTCGACCAAGGTGTCCTGGACCGTCGGCAAGACGGTCATGACGGGCACACCGGCATGCTTTTGGTCCACGCGCTTGGCCGCGCCGGTGCCGCCACATCCATCGCTAATGTGCAGCCGGTTTGCGCCGGCATTGACACCACCAAGGACGACCATCTCGACCCCATATGTCGCAACGTACTTCAATGCACAGTTGACATCCGGGTTCAGATGTCGCCAACTCTCGACCATGAGCTTGACGTCTTCGATGGAATAGAGGTTGTGGTTGATGGGCGGGGAGACGAGTTCGAAGCCGGGTTCGCATCCGCGCTGGCGGGCAACGCGCACACTGACTTTCTTGCCCGGAAGCTGGCCGCCTTTGCCGGGCTTTGCGCCCTGGGCAAACTTGACTTCGGCCTCCAAGGCTCTGGCCGCCGTCATTGGCGTGATCGTGAAGCGGCCACCGGCATACTGCACGCTCAAGTTGGCGTCGCGGGTGCCGACGCGGTCCTTCTCGAAACCACCTTCGCCACTGTTGGCAATCGGGCCAATGCCGATGGGCACGGACTTGCCCTTAGCAGTGCATGCTACTTTCACGTAGCGCCGCAGGATGTTCATGGCGCGGGCCACGGAGCGGTGGGACGGCTCGGAGAGGGCACCTTCGGACATGCCCGGGGCCATGAATCGCCACAGGATGTTCTCGACGGGCTCGACGTCTTCGAGCGGAATCGGGTCGCCGCTCTTCAGCCGCAGGCAGTCGAGCAAAGTGATCGGCGGTCGGTCGGAAACGAGCTTGCTGTAATCGGAGTAGGCCTCGCGCGACCCGCCGGGGGCAGCGTGAATCTTTTTGCTGTAGCCACTGGCCATCTGGAGCGAGCGGACGATTTCGGCATTGTTCGAATGGGCGCGGCCGCTCTTGCTGTGGCGGAATTCGCCCGCATCGACAAGCTGAAGAACCGGAGCCGGCGCGAAGGCCTCAGCGTGGAAGGACAGCCACTCTCGATTGAGTACGTCGGCCCCGATGCCGCCCAGGTGGACGGGCACGCCGGGGAACTCGCGGTTGGCAAAGTCACGGTCAAGGCCGATGGCTTCGACCAAGCGAGCACCGCAATAGGCCGAGGCGGGCGTCACGCCCATCATGGACATTGCTTCGGCAAAACCGGACCGCAGGCCCTTTAGGTAGGTCGATTCGCGGTCAAACGAACTGGCAATTCCCAGCCACGGACACACAGCATCGGCCCCCATCGAAACGGCAATCGCGACCTGGTGGATATCCCACACGCCGGAATCGGCCACGATACCCACGCGATGGCGCAGGCCACGGTCAACTAGCATCTTGTGGATGCGGGAAACGGCACGGAGGGCAGGCACGGCGGCATGACCTTGGTTCACGCCTCGATCACTCAGGAGGAGGATAGTGGCCTTGCCGACTTGTTCGAGGGCTTGCTGTTCGAGCCAACGCAGATGCGATTCCAGCCCGTCCTCCCCTTGCTCGACGGGGAACAAGAGGGAGAGGATGGACACGCTGTCGCGGGCTTCAATCCAGGCGAGTTGGCCCGAGCTGAGCACGCGGTCTGGGAACATGAAGACCGGTCGCTCATCGTGGTCGGTCCAGAGTCCAGACCGGTCGCCAAGGGCTACTGAAGTATCGAACACCCACGCATCGCGGATCGGGTCGATGGGGGGCGAGGTCTCTTGGGCAAACCGAAGCGTGAAGTAGTCCTCGACACGGCGGGGAAGGGCATCGAGCATCGCGGCGGGCGAGGTGTCATCGCCCATCGATCCAACGGCGGGCTTTCCGAGCTGGATCATGGGCTCGAGCACGACATCGACGTCTTCCTTCGTCATACCAAACGCTCGCTGAGTCGCGACCAGATCCTCGGCCTCGAGCCGGACCATGGTTTCGCCACCAGGAACTATTCGGTTCGCGGCGCTTCGGAATGGGCGACGGGCCAGGTCCTCGTGAACCTGCTCGTTGAGAAGAACGGCACCAGTATTGAGGTTCACCGTGACAGTTTCACCGGGGCCGAGCACGCGTTGCATTTCGACCTTGCTGCGTGGGAAGGTGCCGGTCATCTCGCTCGAAGCGATCGCGTATTCGTCGGTCGTGCAGATCCAGAGGGGTCGTAATCCGTTTCGGTCGAGGTGCGCCACTGCCTCATCGCCATCGCAGGCGACCAGAGCCGCGGGGCCATCGCAGACGCCAAGGAAGACGCCCATCGAGCGATAGAAATCGTGCAATTGACTATCCGAACCCAGGAACGAAGTCGCCTCGGGCACGAGGGCCAACAGTGCTTGGGTCACGGACATGCCGCCCGCGACAAGGGCAATCACCATGTCATCGAGATCCGCTGTGTCCGAGCCACCTCGGTTGATGATCGAGCCAACCTTGTCGGCAATCGGGCTGAGGCGGGGGAATTTGTCAGCGAGGTTCTGGATCAGGTCCTTGCCAATGGCCCGCATCCAAGCTCCGTTGCCCGCAATCGTGTTGATTTCGCCGTTGTGGGCCAGGGCCCAGAATGGCTGGGCGCGACGCCAAGCCGTGGTCGTGTTGGTGCAGTAGCGGCTGTGGAAAAGCACGTAGCGCGAGATGAAATCGGGGTCTTGCAGGTCAGGATAGAAGTCGCCGATGCGCGAAAGTTCGCAGAGGCTCTTGTAGACCACCGTGCGGTTTGAAAGGCTGACGACCGAGAAATCATCGCCGACTTGGTCGCCAACTTCCTGATCGAGGGCGAGGCGCAAGAGGTAGCGACAGGCGAACCACTCATCCTCGCGCATGGTTTCGGGGCGGGCGAAGAGGGCTTGGCGGACGCGGGGCAGGGTGCGTCGGGCGGAAGAATCTTTGGGCAGTGCGTCCTCGTTGACATCGACCTCGACCCACTGGAGAACCGGGGCACCGGCGAGCTTGGCGAGCTCGTCGACGACCTCGACACACTTACGCCGCTGGTCGTTTTCGTAGGGCAAGAAGAACATGCCGAGGGCAACGCGACGGTTGGCGATCAACTTCGAATACTTGCTGCCAAATCGGTCGAGCAGCAGGGCCCAAGGGATATCAAGCTGAATGCCCGCACCGTGGCCGGGAGCGCCACGATGATCAAACTGTTTGCAGAGTTCGAGCGCTTCGTCGAGAATCTGGCGCGAAGGCGCACCATGTCGAGAAGCTACAAATCCAATTCCACACGCATCGGCCTCGAGGGCCGGTTTTCCATTCCGAATGACCTGGTACATGACTCGCTGGGCTGCCGACGCAGGCAGGCCACCGGAGCTTCGTTGCTTCGGAGGGGAACTTACTCTACGCTAAGTTTTTAAAATTTGCAAGGCATTGGTCAGAATTTCTGCCATAATCTGTGAGCCGAGAGATGGCAAGACCTCAGCCTGGGGTTTTGGGAACTCTTGAGCAGGAAACCTAAACATTATGGCAGGCATCAAAGTTCGCATTCGCCTTCGTGCATACGATCACCGCATCATTGACCAGTCGGCTGAGAAAATCACCGAGACCGCCAAGCGCACCGGCGCCCGAGTCCGCGGCCCGATTCCTCTCCCCACCAACCTCCGACGCTTCTGCGTCATCCGAGGACCGCACATCGACAAGGAGTCGATGGAGCACTTCGAACTGCGCACCCACAACCGCCTTATCGACATCCTCGAACCGACCAACAAGACCATCGACGCGCTGATGCGCCTCGATCTTCCGAGCGGCGTCGATATTGAAATCAAGAGTTGAGACATACGATTTTGCCCTCGCTTTCCCTCCGGAAGGCGAGGGCCTTTTTGTGCCCGACGATTCGTTTGACGGATAAAATGAATCCCACGTGAACAGCCGCCTGAACGAACTGCATCCGTACCCCTTTGAGCGGCTCCGCGTCCTTCTGAATGGTTTAACCCCGCCGCCTGGTCTGAATCCCATCAATCTGGGTATCGGCGAGCCGCAGCACCAGACCCCGAAGGTGATCACCGATGCCTTGACCGCGAACTTTGGCTTGCTCGGCAAATACCCGCCCACGGGGGGCTCGCCGGAGCTTCGACTGGCCATTTCGAACTGGATCGGGCGACGCTATGGCATTCCCGAACCTGACCCGGATACGATGGTCTTGCCGGTCTCGGGTACCCGCGAGGCGCTTTTTGCCTTTGTCCAGGCTGTGATGGAGCCGAAGAATCCCGGGGCAGTGGTCTTGCCGAATCCGTTCTACCAAATCTATGAAGGCGGGGCGATCATGGCGGGCGCGCGTCCACTGTATCTGCCCACGCCCAGAAATCACAACTACCTGCCGGATTGGGGCGCACTCACGCGAGACGAATGGGCGTCGACCAAGCTCCTCTTTGTTTGCAGCCCGGGCAACCCGGCGGGGGCCGTCTTCGGCATGGAAGATTGGCGCATCGCGTTCGATCTGGCTGACCGCTATGGATTCGTGATCGCGGCGGACGAGTGCTATTCGGAGATTTTCAATGGTGAACCGCCGATAGGAGCATTGGAAGCTGCTCATAGATTGGGGCGCACCGCCGAACGGATCGTGGCGTTCAATTCCCTTTCTAAGCGTTCCAGTTCTCCCGGTTTGCGGTCGGGGTTTGTCGCGGGCGACCCGGAGATTCTGCGAAAGTTCCTCTTGTACCGGACCTACCATGGGGCGGCCCCGAGCTCGATGGTCCAAGCCGCGAGTGTGGCCGCGTGGAGCGATGAAAGCCATGTGCAGGCGAATCGGGCCAAGTATCGCGAGAAGTTCGTGATCGCCCGAAAGGTGCTTGGCTTGGAGTCAGTTCCCGAAGGCGGGTTCTTCCTTTGGCTGCCCGTCGAGGATGACGAAGCGTTTGCCCGTCGTGCTTTCGAGGAGCAGGGCTTGACGATGTTGCCCGGACGATACCTTTCGCGAGCCCAAGACTCTAGCGATCCCGGGGCGGGGCACATCCGAGTCGCGCTCGTGGCCGAGCCGGAGGTCTGCGCTGAGGCGCTCGAACGTCTGCGCAAGTTGCTTTCGTCGCTCGGGTTCGGTGGTCCGAAGGTGTAGCGAATATCAAGCCAAGAGATTCGACCAGGAAGCGGGCTCACGCCTTTTTGTGTCGTCGGAAGAGAGCGAGGGCACCGAAGCCAAGGGCAATCATGGATGCAGGCTCGGGAACGGGGCTCACCGTCCCTTCAAACCCAGGAAAATCAGGGCTACTGAAGTTGTCACCACCAAGGTAGGTCCCGCCATCGGCGAACGCGAACCACTTGATGCTAGTGGCGATGGAATCTTTACTGGAATGGACTTTGAAACCGCCGAGAGTCAAGCCCGGTTGCAAGGTCAAAGCGTACTCGTCAATCCAAGAGCTACTGTAGAGGGTCGTCGACCCACCAAAGGAATGGTTGTATTGCCAAGGGCCGAAATCCTCAAACACGCTAGGTGAGCCGACGGTATCCGATGAATCTAGTGCAACACCGAAGTAATTGATGTTGTTCGTGCCGCCAAGTGTATTGCTGACGCTGAAGTCGTAAATGTAGTTTCCAGAGGTCCCCGTGACGGAAACGGAGATGATCGGGGCAGCGGTCGCAAGGCCAGCCACTGCAAAGAGAGCGAGAAGGAGGATCTTTGTCATGTGTTTTTCCGACTCGCACTAGGCGTCGCCAATACAGATTCCCGCGCAGGTTACTCTGATTGCCTGGTGGATTTGCAATTCCTTGCGCCTCACGCAGTCGTTGCCGAAGGAATGTAGGCCATGCCTCGCTCTGTTCCGTTCCTACGTTAGAGGTGGCAAGACTAGAGGTGGTCCGAAGGATTGGCCCGTTTCGAGCCAATTGCCTTCGGACCTTCCAGGAAGTGGGTTCAGGCCTTCTTGCGTCGGCGGACGAGGGCGAGAGCACCAGCTCCGAGAGCGACCATGGAGGCGGGCTCGGGAACGGCGTTCACCGTTCCTTCAAACAATGGGAAGTTAGGGCTTCCAAAGTGGTCGCTGCCATGGTAGTACCCGCCATAGGCGAAAGCGAACCACTTAATGTCCGTGGCTAGCGGAAGGATGGAGTAGACCCTGAACCCACCGAGGGTCGATCCCGGCTTCAAAGTCGACCATGTTTCGTCCTTCCAGACGTTGTCGTATTTCGTCGAAGATCCGCCAAAAGTGGCGTTTTGGTTCCAGCTTCCGTCGCCGAAAAAGGCAAAGCCCTCCGGGATTCCGACCACGTGGTTCGCGCCCAATACGACACCAAAAAAGCCGATGTTGTTTGCATCGCCAAGCGTGTTGTTGATGCTGAAATCGTAGGTGTAGTCACCTGACGTTCCTGTGACGGTAACAGAGACGATTGGGGCGGCGCTGGCCGCGCCAGCAACGGCTACGAGAGCAAGCAAAAGGATGTTTTTCATGTTCATTTCCGACCCGCATCGAGCATTGTCGGTGCAAAATCTTGGTGATGTTACGGTAAGAAATTGAAGGATTGCAATGTTTTGGGGGCGAAACTGGACGAAAGTTTGGAAAACGCAAAGTAAAGCTTTCGCTCTTGACGCCAGGCAAAAGCATCCTTCGTCCGCGGCTTGGTCGGATTCTAAACAGACCCTTAGTTGTTAGGATGAGAAGGCCGGGCAAGCGCTGATCCCCTCTCGATCCTGTCCCGGGTGAGGTCGCTCCGAGAGCTGGTTCGCACCCCACGTCGAAGGCGGCGCGAGGCACGGGCGGGCCCCGGCAAGCTATCCTGAGAGAGAACCTATGATTGAGCTACAGTCACTCATCGAATCTGCCTGGGAGAACCGGGCGGACCTCTCGCCCGCCAGTGCTTCCCCCGAAACCCGCGAGGCGGTCCACACCGTTTTGGAACACCTGGATCGGGGTGCGCTCCGAGTTGCCGAGAAGATCGATGGGGAATGGGTGACGCACCAGTGGATCAAGAAGGCCGTCCTCATTTCATTCCGCCTGGAAGACAACCATGCGATGGAGGCAGGCGACCTCAAGTTTTGGGACAAGGTGCCCCTCAAGACGCCGGATGGCTCCTACCGGGCCGTCCCGCCCGCCACGGTCCGGCGCGGGGCCTTCATTGGCCGCAACGCGATCCTGATGCCGAGTTACGTGAATATCGGGGCATACGTCGGCGAAGGCACCATGGTCGATACTTGGGTCACCGTCGGCTCCTGCGGCCAGATCGGCAAGAACGTCCACCTCAGTGGCGGCGTTGGCATCGGTGGTGTGTTGGAGCCCCTTCAGGCGAACCCGACGATCATCGAGGACAACTGCTTCATCGGGGCGCGCAGTGAGATTGTCGAAGGTGTGATTGTCGAGGAGAACTCGGTTATCTCGATGGGAGTCTTCATCGGCCAAAGCACGAAGATTCTCGACCGGGCGACAGGGGAGATTCTCTACGGCCGCGTCCCGTCCGGATCGGTCGTGGTGCCGGGGGCGTTGCCGTCGAAGGATGGCAGCCACAGCCTCTACTGCGCCGTCATCGTGAAGCGAGTGGACGCCCAAACCCGAGCCAAAACCAGCCTAAACGAACTCCTGCGCGAGGCAAATCCCTGAGCCAGGTTCTCGAACTTCTGCTCCAGCTTCTCCGCTGCCCCAGCATCACCCCCCAGGATGCGGGCTGCCAAGAAATCGTGGCGATGCGGCTGGAGCGGGCGGGCTTTCGGGTGGAATCGCTTCGATTTGGCGAGACCAGCAACCTTTGGGCCACCCATGGATCGGATGGCCCGTTGGTCTGCTTCGCTGGGCATACCGACGTCGTTCCGCCCGGGCCTCTGGATGCTTGGACTTCGCCGCCCTTCGAGCCCACTATCCGCGATGGCTTCCTCCATGCGCGCGGCGCAAGCGACATGAAGGCCTCAGATGCCGCAATGGTCGTCGCCTTGGAACAGATCGCTGCCGAGGGACACCCCGGCACGATTGGGCTGTTGCTGACAAGTGACGAAGAAGGCCCCGGCCACGATGGCACCCAGCGTGCGCTGCGGCACTTGCTCGACCGAGGGCTGCAGATCGATGCGTGCCTGGTCGGCGAGCCGACATCAGAGCAGGCATTTGGCGATGCCATCAAGCAGGGCCGTCGGGGCTCGATCACGGGCCGATTGGTCGTCAGCGGAGTCCAGGGGCACACGGCCTACCCCCACCTCGCGACGAATGCGGTGCATCGGTTGGCCCCGGCTTTGGCTGAGCTCGCCAGGCTTGATTGGGGCCAAGGCAACGAGAGCTTCCCGCCGACCTCTTGCCAAATTGTGCACCTTGATGCGGGCACGGGTGCTTCGAACGTGATCCCCGGCCGCGCCGAAGTCCGCTGGAACCTGAGATTCGGTACCGACCACACGGTCGATTCGATCTCCTCGACCATCCCCGCGCTCTTCCAAAGGCACGGCATCACGGACCCGATCGCATGGGAATGCGGAGCGTTGCCGTTCCTCACCGAATCGGGGCCATTGGTGGATGCGATTGTCGCGGCAGTTGAATCCGAAACCGGACTGACTCCCCGAGGCTCGACCGCAGGCGGGACGAGTGACGCCCGTTTCTTCGCCGCCGCCGGGATTCCTGTGGTCGAGTTCGGCCCGATCAATGCAACCATCCACGCCATCAATGAGAGCGTGGAAGTCGCGTGCCTGGAGCCCCTCGTACGAATCTACGCCGGGGCTCTTCGCCGCTTCCTGGGTTCTGGGAACGCTTAGACGACCAGCGTGTCGAATATCTCCGACAGTTCGGCGGTCTGGTCCAAGGCCCACATGGCGTCGAGGGCGGCCTCGGCTCCGCGTCGGCCAAGCATTCGGTCGGCCATCGAGTGGAATTTCTCCTCGACCTCGTCGTCGCTCATCGGGTTGAGGGCGTGGCCCTTGGGCGCGTCCACTCGCTTCTCGAATACTTCGCCGTTCTTCAGGCGCACGGTGATGCGGTTCGGGATGCCCTTCTCGGGATAGAGCGGATTCAGCTCAACGTCGGGGAAGACCTTGGTCTTTGCGACCAAGCCAAGAAGCTCCTCATCTCGGAATCGGGCTTCGTCGAAGGTCTCCATGGTCACTTGGCCATCCACGAGCGCGGCGCAAGTGATGTAGGGAATCGAGTGGTCGGCCGTTTCACGGCACTGTGGGCGCCACTTTTCGGGTTCGCCGCCGATGATTTCCCATGAGGCGGTGAAGGTGGCGATATCCACCGATTCGATCTCGTCCGGCGTGAAGAGCGATCCGCGCTCGGCGATGATCTGCTCGACGGCATCAATCGCACTCTGAGAGTGGTACTCGGCGGGGTACTTCTTGATGTAGGTCTTGTTGATCATGAACTCTTCGAGCTTGCCCGTGAGTTGGGGGCCGCCGAAGGTCTCGATGTCGAACGTGCCGTGGGCGACCTCGTTGAAGAAGCCCATCTGGCCCTCGAAGACCTCGGACGGCCCGGTCATACCCATCTGCGCGAGCAGGGTCGCGAAGACTCCGTTTCGGCTCGCATTGGCAAAAGCGCATCCCTTCCACATCGAGAGCTCGCCGACGCGGGTTTGGCGCATCGCGTTGTTGGGCACGCCGCTCAGGCCGAGCGCGTGGACCATCTGCTCCGGGTCGAAGCTGAGCATCGCGCCGCAACCGGCCACCGTGGAGAACGCGCCGTAGGTGACGTGGTCCCAGCCTTTCGAGCGGATGGAGTAGGCATCACAAAGGCGGCACTGGATCTCGTAGGCAATGACGGCACCAAGGATGACATCCTGGCCATCGAGGTCAAAGGCATCGGCAATCGCGAGGATAGCGGCAAGGTTGTCGCTGGGGTGGGCCGGTTCCTTGCTCAGGTAGGTGTCGTTGTAGTCCAGGTAGCGGAACATCGTGCCGTTTGCAAAGGCGGCGAGATCAGGCGAGGTAGTTTCGCGCGTGCCGATGACGGTGGCGCCCATGTCGCTCGAGCTGAAACTTGCGAGCGAGCGGGCGATCTTGACCGGTTCCGAGGTCCAGGCCCCCATCGCGCAGCCGACCGAATCGATCAGGCGGCGCTTGACCTCGTGAATGGCCTCGGCGGTGAGGTCTTCGTACGCGAGGTTGCAGGCAAACTCAGAAATCTTGTGGGCAAGCGACATGCCCTGAATGTACCGTGAACCACCCGGGATTACGGCAGATTCGGTCCCCAAATCGCACTACCGGCCGGACCCGCGACGCCATTGCGACCGAGGGCGACGACTTGGACGCCAGTGACTTCCGGACTTTGGACCACAAAACTCAGACCCGGTTGGAACTTCACCCAAGTCCAAACCTGGCCCCGCTGCTCGGCAATGCCGTAGAGATGGGCGTCCTTGACCGCTTGCCACTCAACGGTCTTGCCCGACCGTTTTGGCTCGGGAGCCGCCAGGGCGTCGCCGGGGAGCCAAAGGGAGGCCGGAACTGCGGCCACGCTGGCGTATGGCCCGGTTTCGAGGCTACGGGTGATGCCATTCCAGTTCGCCATCAGGGCTTTCATGCTGAAGTGGATATTGCCGCCCGCTCCGCGCCGACGGGTCTGAATGATCTGGTTCACCACCTCTTGGGCCTTCCAGTTGCCCCCGCTCGGGTCGGTGCGCGAGGTGAAGTTGCCGGGCCAAATGTGGCGTTCGCGGGGGTTTTGCGTGAGCCACCAATTCAGCAGCACGGGGTAGCTCTGCGGCGCTTGGTCAATCGGCCAGTAGAGTTGGGGCGCCATGTAGTCGCACCAGCCCTGATGCAGCCACTTCAGTGGGTCGGCGTAAAGTTCAGCGTATTGGTCGATGCCTGCTTTGATGCCAGCGGGAACCCCGGGACGATAGATCCCGAAGGGGCTTATGCCGACTTTCACCCACGGCTTCACGTTCTTGACGCCAAAGTAGAAATCGTGTACAAAGTCGTCCACGTTCTTGCGCCGCCAATCCGCCTTGCTTAGCTTGCCGCCCGAGCCTTGGTAGAGGGCGAAGCTGTGGCGGTCGGGGAACTCTTCGCCCTTCTCGGGATAGGGGTAGAAGTAATCGTCGATATGGACGCCATCGATATCGTAGCGACGGACCACGTCCAGGACGACGCTAAGCGACCGCTGCCGCGTGAAGGCCGCGCCAGGATCCATCCACAGCAGCTTGCCGTAGGGATAGACAATCGACGGGTGGGTGCGGCCCACATGATTCGGGGCGAGATCACCCTTGGCGCTCGGGTGCTTGGCTCGGTAGGGGTTGAACCAGACGTGGACTTCGATGCCTCGTTTGTGCGCTTCTTCGAGGGTGAACTTTAGCGGATCATAGCCGGGCGACTGGCCCTGTTGCCCCGTCAGGTACGCGCTCCACGGCTCCAGTTTGCTCTCGTAGAACGCGTCGGCGGCGGGGCGAATTTGGTAAACGATGGCGTTGAGCTTGAGTCGAGTGGCCATGTCGAGGATGGCGACCATCTCGCGCCGCTGAACCTCGGCCGTCAGTCCCGGCTTGGTAGGCCAATCAATGTTATCGACCGTGGCGACCCAAGCGGCCCGGAATTCGCGGGGAATCGGGGGCAATCCGTCGGTTTGAATCGCGAGCGCCGCGAGCATCCACATGTGACCCCATTCTATCTGAGGTTCAAAGGGACTAGTTGAACCCAGCGCGGTAGGTAGCCTTGGGGTTCATGAGTCAGTCCTTAGTTGTTGGCCCGTTTCAGTGTTCGATGGCCAACGTGGTCTTGCCGATGGGTTTGAATCTCGACCGAGTCCGGCTTTCGGGCGAGGGTCTGCGAGTGGCCGTCGAGCCATTTGCGATTGCCGCACCCAAAGCGGGCGACCTCGAGGTCATCGTGTTTCAGGCGTCGCTGGCGGCATTCCTCAACAAGAAGCAGCCGGGTGGCCTGCGGGATATCGAGGTCGAACTGAAGGAAGGCCGGGTGTACGTGACCGGCACCAAGCGCGTGCTCATCGACGTGAGAGCCAATGCAGTTTGCCTCTTGCGAGTGGTCGAGGGGACCAAGATCTTCGTCGAGGTCGAATCGGTGGACCTACTCGGAGCTGGGGCCAAGAACCTGATGCAATCGCAACTGGATCAGATGAACCCGGTGCTGGACTTGCGCGAGTTCCCCGTGAACGCGACCATCGAGAGCCTGCATATTGCCGGCGGCAGCATGACGTTACGCGGCAAAATCGCGCCCTAGGTTGCCCGTCAGTTTGGATTGACGGGCATCGGTTCGAGGAGCATTTCCTTGGTGTAAATGAAATCCTCGCGGCGGTAGTTGGCAAGCTCGAAGTCGTTGCGGAGCACGATCGCGCCGGTTGGGCACGCCTCTTGGCAGTAGCCACAGAAGATGCAACGGAGCATGTTGATCTCGTAGCGCACGGCATAGCGCTCGCCGGGCGAAAATCGCTCGCTGTCACTATTCTCCGAAGCCTCAACGTAGATGCAGCGTGCGGGGCAAGCGCCCGCGCAAAGCGAGCAGCCAATGCATCGCTCCAGGCCGCTCTCGTATCGCGTCAGCACGTGACGCCAGCGGGTGCGGGGGAACTGCTCCCGCACTTCCTCGGGGTACATGACCGTGACCTTGGGGGTCGAAAGCCGCCGCCAAGTGATGCCAAAGCCAGAAAGAACGGGTTTGACGACGTCGCGCAGGAGTTGCATTAGGCTTCCACCTTCTCGATGCCACGGGCACCCGTGACGCTCTCGGCTAGGCGGAGGTCCATGAAGGTTTCCGCGCGGCCACGCTTAATCTTCTCTTGGAGTTTGAGCACTCCGTAGATGAGCGCGTCGGGCGATGGCGGGCAACCGGGGACATAGATGTCAACCGGCACGACCTGGTCGGCACCCTGGACGATCGCGTAGTTGTTGTAAACGCCGCCGCTGGAAGCGCAGGCGCCCATCGAGATCACCCACTTGGGCTCGGGCATCTGGTCGTAAATCTGGCGAAGAACCGGGGCCATCTTCTTGCTCAGGCGTCCGGCGATGATCATCACGTCGGCCTGGCGGGGAGTGGCGCGGAATGCCTCGGAGCCGAAGCGCGCAAGATCAAAACGCGAAGCGACCGAACTCATCATTTCGATGGCGCAGCACGCGAGGCCAAAGGTGAGCGGCCAGAGCGCGTTGGCGCGGGCTTGGTTCAGCAGGGTGTCGAGGGTGGTCACGACCACGTTCCCCCCTTTCTGGGTGTCGCCCAGGACGGGCGTGGAACTGTCGTGAAGAACGATGGTTTCGACTCGCTTTGGCATATCGCTTCCTCCCCAATTCTACTCGGACATAGCGAGAGTGACGCCATGCACGCAAGAATCTGCCAGAATTCTCCGCACAGTAAGCACTCGCCAAGTAATTTTGCTAGTTTGTTGGCCAATCTTGAAAATGCTTGGTCAGAAAATGCCTAGAGGTTCGTACCATGGTTGAAAACGCGTTAACTCAATGAAATCCAAACGTGAGACCTCTCCCACGATGCGTGACGTGGCTCGGGCAAGCGGTGTATCGGCCGCGACGGTTTCGCACGTCCTCAGTGGACGTGAAAAACGTGTGAGTGCGGAGACCCGAGAGCGTGTGCTCGCGGCAATGCGGGAGCTCCGCTACCGCCCCACGCCGCAGGTGGACAAGCAGAATCCCCACAAGACCCGCACGATCAGCTTCATCGTCGGCCAGCTTTCCCAATCCCCGATCCTGCGCCACGATTACTTTGCCCACCTACTCGATGGAGCCCTAGAGGCATGTGCGCTGAACGGCTACTCCATGACGATCTTGGTGGAGCAGATGTGGGATCGCTTGGGCCGCGAGATGCGGGCGTCCTTCGACGGTCGATGCGACGGGGTGATTATGCTCGCACCCGGGGAGCACGACCCGATGATTCCCGTTTTGCTGGAGCGTGGCCTGCCTGTGGTCGCCCTGGGCAGTTCGTTCTCGATTCCCGGTGTGTCGACGGTGGATTCGGACAATGAGCAGGGTGCGGTGCTGGCAGTGCAGCACCTTTGGTCCCTAGGTCATCGAAAAATCGCCTACATTGGCGCTCGGCCCTCGACTGTCAGCTCCGTCGAGAGGTACCTCGGATACCAGCGGGGCATGATTGAGTGCGGCGGGGTGGAGGTCGAGTGTTTCGCTATCTTCTCGAGTGCGTCGTCGTCGGACGAAGCCGCCCGCGGTTTCAGCGATGATTCGTTGCCCACGCCCGAGTCTCGCGCCATCCAAGTGGAGGGTTGGGGCGAGGCGGCCTTTCGCGCCCTGCGGGCTTCCTATCCCGAATGCACCGCGGTGGTGTGTTGGAACGATGACCTCGGGCGTACATTTTGCCGCGAAGCGCTCGCCCAAGGTGTTCGGGTCCCCGAAGACCTCAGCGTGACGGCCTTCGACACCACCCCGAACCAGCACCAGGATTATCCCAAGCTCACCACCCTGCGCCAGCAACTGCCGAAGATTGGCAAGGCGGGGGTAGATGTCCTACTTAGCCGGGTCGCCAATCCCGATCAACCCGATTCAGTCACCAAGTTTGCAACTGAACTCATCGTCTGCGAGTCCACAAGCTCGCCTCGTCCAATGAAGCACTTCTAACGCATTGCATGTCCAATGTGATCGGACCAATGGAGGTCCAAGTAAACATGAAACGAAAAGCATTTACGCTGATTGAACTACTGGTCGTCATCGCCATCATCGCGATTCTCGCGGCGATCCTTTTCCCTGTCTTTGCTCAAGCCAAGGAGTCCGCCAAGCGAACTTCCGAGCTTGCCAACATGAAGCAACTCGCTCTGGGCAACATCATGTACTCAGCCGACTACGACGACGTGTTCCGCTGCATGCCCACTGGCTCGGCGACTACAGCACGGGCTGGCTCTACCGCATCTCGCCATATCTGAAGAATCTGAACATCCAGCGAAGCCCGCTCGATAGCTACGCTCACAAGGAGCAAGGCGCGATCCCCGGTGGCTTTTGGTGGCAACCCTACACGGTTTCAGTCGCCGCAAACACCTTGGCCGGTGGACCTCTGTGGGATGACAACACGTGCCACGGTGTGATCGGATTCGACATGCAGACCAACTGGGGCGGCCCCCTTTGCACCGTGAGTCAAACAACCGTCACGCAGGTTGCGAGCACCATCATGCTTGGACCGAAGTACTCGTCCGATATCGAGGCGAACTGCCAAGGCCAAGATTGGACGGGCTGCGCGAACACGGCGGGCGGATTCATGCTCACCTCGACGTTCCTTTGGGACTTCGACGAAGGTCTTAGCAACAAGCCGTACTACTATGTCGATGCAGGCGGCGCTTGGGCCGCGATCCCCAATGGCAACCGGGCGAAGTCGACGAACTTTTGGAAGCAACCCAAGGGTTCGGTCTCGGTCTCCAAGACGGGAACTTCGAACTTCACCTTCGCCGACGGCCACAGCAAGGCCATGAAGCCGGAAGCGACCAACCCCAACGGTGTTCAGAAGCCTGAGCTGAACATGTGGGACTCCAAGCGCTAAGAAAGCGCACATCCGATCGGTCGGCTCCAGATCTGGAGTCGACCTTGTCGGGTTTTAGCATGCCTGGATCTGAGCATGAGCCCCATGAAGTACATCACATCACTTTGTATGCTCGCCATCTTGTTCACCCTTGCAAGCACCCTCACAGGTTGCGGATGCTCGGATGAAACCAATACGAACGACAAGAAGCTTCGCGATGAAGTAAAGAACAACGGCAAACTCGACATGAGTAAGGTTCCCGAAAAGGATCGTGCAATTGTCGAAGCCATGCTAAACCAGGGCAAGAACAGACAGGCAGCCCCACCGGTCACCGCGGAAGGCGGCGGTGCCGCCAAGGGCGCCGAGAAGACGAGGTAGCCGGATCACCCATGCCCATGGAATACGACGTCGCCATCGTAGGGGGTGGACCGGCGGGGTCAACCTGCGCCTCACTCGTGCGGAAGTACCACCCGAATCTTCGGGTGGTGATCCTAGAACGCGCCCGCTTTCCCCGCGATCATGTCGGCGAAAGCCAACTGCCCGCCATCAGTCGCGTCCTCGACGAGATGGGGTGCTGGGACAAGGTCGAGGCGGCGGGGTTCCCGATTAAAGTCGGAGCGACCTACCGATGGGGCCAGACCGATGACCTGTGGGATTTCGAGTTCCTCAACGACGGCAACCTGCGCCCCGAGCCCCGGCCCGCCAAGTACGAGGGCCAAAGACGCCAGACCGCATTCCAAGTCGATCGAGCCATTTACGACAAAATCCTCCTCGACCACGCCCGCGAGCTCGGGGCCGAAGTCCGCGAGGAGACGCCTGTCCGCCAAGTGCACAGGGAAGACGACCGCATCCAGAAACTCGTGCTCGACGATGGCACCGAGGTGCTGGCGCGCCACTATGTCGATGCCTCCGGGCACGTCGGGGTCATCCGCCGGGCCATGGGCGTGGAAGTGGAGCAGCCGACGAGCCTGCAGAACATCGCGATCTGGGACTACTGGCAGAATGCCGATTGGGCAGTGAATATCGGCGTCGGTGGCACCCGTGTCCAAGTGCTGAGCCAAAGCACGGGCTGGGTGTGGTTCATCCCGCTCGGGCCCACGCGCACCAGCATAGGCCTCATTGTGCCCGCCGAGCACTACCGCAACTCGGGCAAACGCCCCGCCGATCTCTACGCCGAAGCCCTCGCCCATGACCCGGTGCTCCGGCTCCTGATGAAGAATGCCACGCCGGAAGGCAACCTGAGCACCACGAAAGACTGGTCGTTCTTGGCCAGCCGCCTGGCGGGCGAAAACTGGTTCCTCGCGGGTGAAAGCGCGGGATTTGCCGACCCGATCCTAGCGGCGGGCATGACGCTCGCCCACTTTGGCGCGCGCGAGGTCGCCTACACGATCTTGGCCCTCGAAGAGGGGACCCAAGACGCCACCTGGCTAAGATCGCGCTACGACGAATCGCATCGCCAGCAGATCATGCAGCACATCCGGTTTGCCGACTTTTGGTACACCAGCAATGGCCTCTTCGGCGACCTCAAGGCCTACACGTCCGAGCTTGCCAAGGACGCTGGCCTAGAGATGAACCCCGAAGACGCCTGGCGATGGTTCGGCCAAGGCGGGTTCATCGACCACAATGTCGCCGGAGCTGGCTTCGCCGGATACAGCCTCGGCGCGACCAAAGCCATCGCGAAGCAGTTTAGCCACGCCAAGACCCACTACGAAATAGCGGGGAAGACCACCTTTGTCCTCGACCTCGAAGGGGCCGCGCCGCGCTGGGGGGCCCAACTGAACGACGGCAGAATCGTCCGCCACCGATGCTTCTACCGCGAGGGCAAGTACCTTCCCCAGATCGCCATGATGGGTTGGCTGATCGAAGGGCTCAAGCAGCCGCGCACTTTTCGCCAAATCGCCACCGCCATGGGGCAGATGGCAGTGCAAAATAGGTGGGGTGAAGCCCAGATTCAGCAACTGCGAATCGACCTTATGGACTGCTTGGAGACAATGGTGAGCGACGGCTGGGTCAAGGCGAGCGTGACGGCGGGCGAGATTGCCGTCCCCGAGGACCCCATCGACGTCTCGCGGACTCTCCACGAGAATCGGGACATCAGCATGAAGGTTCAAGCCGTTGAAGTATGACGTCGCCATCGTCGGTGGCGGCCCCGCCGGAAGTACGTGCGGGACGCTCCTGCGCAAGTACAGCCCCCACCTCAAGGTCGTGATCCTGGAGCGGGAGCAATTCCCCCGCGATCACGTCGGCGAAAGCCAACTGCCCATGATCAGCAAGATCCTGGACGAGATGGGCGTTTGGGACAAGGTCGAGCGAGCGAACTTTCCCATCAAAGTCGGTGCGACCTACCGATGGGGCCGGACCGACGACCTTTGGGATTTCCAGTTCATCCCTAACGGCGAACTGAAGCCCGAGGCGAGGCCCGCAAAGTTCGCTGGCCAACGGACGCAGACGGCATTCCAAGTCGACCGAGCGGTTTACGACAAAATTCTCCTCGACCACGCCGCCTCGGTCGGGTGCGAAGTGCGCCAGCAGACCACCGTTCGTCAAGTTTTGAGTGATGGCGACACCGTCCAGGGCCTCGTGCTCGAAGGCGGGGAAGTCGTGGAGGCGAGCCACTACGTGGACGCCTCCGGCCACGTGGGCGTGATCCGGCGGGCCATGGGCGTGGAGACGCAGGCTCCGACAACCCTGCAAAACATCGCGATCTGGGATTATTGGCAGAACGCGGAATGGGCGGTGAAGATCGGCATCGGCGGCACGCGTGTGCAGGTGATGAGCCTGGGTTACGGGTGGATCTGGTTCATTCCC
The DNA here is from genome assembly GCA_049317025.1 of Fimbriimonas sp. Classification (GTDB taxonomy): domain Bacteria; phylum Armatimonadota; class Fimbriimonadia; order Fimbriimonadales; family Fimbriimonadaceae; genus Fimbriimonas. The sequence continues at coordinate 35,055 of JBMOJD010000022.1, forward strand.
CTCGGCCCTACCCGCACCAGTGTCGGCCTCATCGTCCCCGCCCAGTACTACAAAGACACCGGCAAGAAGCCGCAAGACCTCTACCTGGAGGCCCTGCATAGCGACCCGATCATTGAGCCGTTGCTACGAAATGCGACCTCGGAAGGGCAGCTTTCCACGACCAAAGATTGGTCGTTCTTGGCCGACCGATTGGCGGGCGAAAACTGGTTCCTCGCGGGCGAAAGCGCGGGGTTTGCCGACCCGATCCTTGCGGCGGGGATGTCCCTGGCCCACGCGGGGGCAAGGGAAGTGGCGTACACCATCCTCGCCATGCGCAGGGGCGACTACGAGGCCGAGTGGCTCCGATCTCGCTACGATGAATCGCATCGACGGCAGATTGGTCAGCACATCCGGTTTGCCGACTTTTGGTACACCCACAACGGCCTTTTTGGTGACCTGAAGGACCTCACGCGCGAAATCGCAGGAGAACAAGGCCTCGCGCTATCGGCGGAAGAAGCCTGGCGATGGTTCGGCCAAGGTGGTTTCATCGACCATGATGCCGTCGGCACCGGCTTCGGCGGCTACAGCCTCACGGCGGTGAAGCAGATCGCAGGCGACTTCATTGATGGCCAGTTGCACTTCGAAATGGAGGGCCGAAACCACTTTGTCGCGAACCTGGAAGGGGCAGAAAAGACCTTCGGAGCGACCCTGGCTGAGGGCCGCATCGCGCGGCACCGATGCTACAAACGCGACGGCAAGATCGTGCCAAACCACGGAATCTGCGGATGGCTCCTCGCGGCCCTGAAGACGCCGAAGACCCTGACTGAGCTCATGCAGCCGATGCGCCAGGGCGCGGTTGGATTCGGGCCCGCCGAGCTCTATGAGACCCTGGAAGCCATGATCAGTGACGGCTGGATCACGTCTTCGACGGTCGAAGGCATCGACCGCGTGATCACGGCCCGAGTGGACAACTCGGCCGTGATCACGCGGCGTTCCTAGTTACTTGCCGAAGAGCGTGCGGCCCAGCGAGCGAAGGTCGGTCGAAGCCTCGATGACACGGTTCTTCATGCCGACTTCGGCCTTCTTCATGTACGAGCGAGGGTCGTAAGCCTTCTTGTCGCCCATCTCGCCATCGATGCGGAGCATGCCGTCGTAGTTCTTCAGCACGTGGTCGACAACCGGTCGACTAAAGTGATACTGGCAGTCCGTATCCACGTTCATCTTCACAACCCCATACTCGACAGCCGCGTGGATCTCTTCGATGAGCGATCCGCTTCCGCCGTGGAAAACCAGGTCGAGCTTGGCCTCTTCGCCATGGCGGGCAATCACGAGGTCATTGCCTTCCTTTAGCACTTCGGGGCGGAGCTTCACGTTACCGGGCTTATAGACGCCGTGGACATTGCCAAAGGCGGCAGCAAGCGCGAATCGACCAATCGGACTCAAAGTCTCGTAGGCCAAAAGCATATCTTCGGGGGTGGTATACAGCTTCTCGTGGCCGACTCCGGTGTTGTCGATACCATCTTCTTCGCCACCCACAACGCCGATCTCCACTTCAAGAAGAAGCTCTTGGGCCGCGCACTCGCGCAACAGTTGCTGAGCGATTTCCAGGTTCTGCTTCATCGAAAGCTCGGAGCCATCGAACATGTGCATGTTGAAGAGGTTCGGCAGGCCCGCCGCGCGGCGTCGGGCCGTTTCGGCGATCAGGGGCCGCACAAAGCCATCGACCTTGCCAGGGATGCAGTGGTCGGTCGTGAGGCAGATGTAGACCGGGAGCTTTTCCGCCACGCGGTGGACATGCTCGGCAATCGAGATCGCGCCGAGGGCCATATCTTTGGCAGGGCCGCTGAAGTGTTCACCGCCGCCCGTGCTCACCTGGATGATGCCGTCGGACCCCGTCTCGACAAAAGCGGCGATCGCCGCGTTCACGGTGTTGCTGGAAGTGACATTGATCGAGGCAAGGGCGTAATTCTCGCGCTGAGCAGTGTCGAGAATGCGGGCGAAAGTTTTCGAATCCGGTACCGGCATAGCCGCTATGTTACCGGCTTTGGCCGCCCATAACCTCACCGCCCGGTGTCGGCGGAACGGCGATCAGCTTCGGCGCGCCCGAATAAATGCTTCGCCCCAGAGGTTGCTTCTCGGTCAGGACGCCATCGCGATAGACGACGCGGAACGTGCGGACACTGAGACCCCGCGCGCCCTTGTCGACGACTTTGGTCTTGCCGTAAGCGAGTGTCGGGTCCACGACTGTCTTCACGCCGTTGTCCCAGGATTTCAAAACCTCGCGACTGATCCGAACCTTCAGACTCGGATCGCGCTGGCCGATGATACGAACCATCAGCCTCCCCGGCTTGTATTCGGCCTGAATCGCGATGGGCGTCTCGTAAGAATTCTCGATGATGAGGTCGAGGTTGGGGAAACTGACCGTGGCATCTTGGCCGGTGGGAACATAGGGCACGGGAAGCGAGTGGTTGGTGCGCTGGACAATCTTTAGGTTCGAGAGCAGGCTCGCGTTATAAAGCGTCGTGCTGACCTGGCAGATGCCGCCGCCAATGCCGGTGTCGTGACGGCCGTTGACATAGACGCCCGCAAGCTTAAAGCCTTTCGCGGGCGTTCGCTTGCCAACGGTTTGGTTGAAGCTGATGCGGTCGCCGGGAAGGAGGACTTGGCCGTTGAAATACTCACTGGCAACGCGAATATTCGACGCTCGGGGCCGGTTGCCTGCACTGAACGAGGTGTAAAACGAACCGACCACGTCCACCAGCTTCGCCAACTCTTCGTCGGAAACTCGCTTCGGGGCTTCTTCCACGGGCAAAACCACCTCATCCTTGCCCTCCAGGAGCGCTTGGATCGTCGCCTCGGCGATCTGGTCCTTGATGACCTGGTAGGTGGCAACCTCGGGCACACGTTGGATCGCCCCTTCAGCCCAGAATGCCCGGGCGGGCTTAGGCGGTCCCATGGTTTTCTTGGCCTCGTCAAGGATCGGGTTCAGGTTCGCTGTGGTGGCGCGGAACACGAGCTTAAGCTGAGCGTTTTGCGGTTCCCCTTGGCCCACTGCTTTGCTCGCGACGTCCATGGCCTCAGTCATGGGTGCCTCGGCAAGGGTGGCGACGTCATCAAGCGTGACGCCGAGCTTGCCGGGCGTTTTTGGTTCGAGGGCGACACCGTTGGCGAGCGATACCTTCAGCTCGTTCAGCCGTTCGGTTTCCCACCAGATGCGGAGCTTGCGGGCGGCCGCTTCCTTGGTCAGCCCGCCGACGGGCACCGGACCCGCCATCGTCCTCTGCTCGATGGTCGGCACATAGGTGGCGGCGAAAATGGACGCAAAACTCACCAGGGCGACCACCAACCCGGCCCCAATCCAAACAGCTCTCTTCATGCTCGCCCGCAACTCAACAACAAAACCAGTTTCAAACCAATATTATGGCATGTGCGGGCCGAAATCATGCAGTCGGTTTTAGGAGGAAAGGGGCCGGACCCAGACTTCGCTGGTCGTGACCTTGCCATCCGCAACCAAGATCGCGACGCCTCCGCCTTCGAGGCCCGATCCAGGGTCGGTAGCCTCCAAAACGGTGGATGACCCGATGCGCGCGATCAGATGCTGACCCTTGACTTCAAGGGTCACCGATTGCGTCTGGTCGTAGGGGGCGTTGTACTCGACCTCGTTCAGGATCGTCTCGCCATCCAGCACCTTCACCCATTGGGCCTTGCCGTCGCGGAAGAGGAATGCATAGTGGCGCTTGAGGCCCTGGACTCGAACGGCGAGGCCGAAGGCCTTGTTCAACGAAGGATAGAGGTCGGCACTGACCGAATAGTCGTGCCACTCGCGCGTTCCGGTAAGGACCATGCCCGTGCCCTCGTTGTGGGTCACCACGAGGTCGCGGGTCCAGGCGCTGAAGTCATCGGCCGCATCGATCCACGCGCTGCGCCAAACAGTACCGCCCATCGGGGCGCCAAATCGCACGGTCGGCGTGCCCGACCAGCCAAGGGAATCGAGGTAGACCGTTCCATCCGCCCGGCGGTCACTGGTAACTGCAATTCCGACGAAGCAGATCGGTTGGCTGCCGGTGTCCGGCACGGTCCAAGTTAAAGTTGTTTCGGCCCCTGGCTCCAGGGTGACGGGTTCGGCCGTGATGGTCGTCAGCTCGTCTTTCTCATTGTAGTGCTTGACGTAGAGGGCGACATCGACGGGTCGGTTGGCTTCCGCGCTGACCTTGGCCGTGACCTGTTGGCCCGGGTAGAGAATCGGCGAAGATACCAACCCGTAGCTCTTCATCGTCCGGTCAAGGGGCGTGACAAAGGTTTGGACCTGGGTGCGCGAGGCCCGGCCTTTGGCCAGTTGGCGGAAATCGATCTTGAGCCGCCCATCCTCGTTGCCGACAGTCGTAACTCCCCTCGTATCGGGGGCGAGGTCCGCTTCGAAACCCTGGACCGAGTTCGGCAAGCTGAAGTGGTAGCGGGCGACGCCTTTGGGGGCGAGGGTCTCCAGGCCGCGCCAATCGCGGGCCACATTGACCAGGTAGTAAGTCTCTTGCACGGCATCGGAGATCGCCGAGCCGACGTCGGCGGTGGGCAAAAGGATGCGATCCGCCACCGGCCCGCGCCAGTCGGGACCATCCTCAAGGCCCGCGAGTCCGTTACGGACCCCCAAAATGGTGCCCACGTTGGCGGCGTTGCAGTCCGTATCCAGGCCGCAAGTGTTGACCACCATCATCGACTCGTGGAAGTCACCCTGGCCCTGAAGAAGTGCATGCGCGATCAGGGCATGGTTCGGGATCATGTGGCAGCCACCACCATACTTTGCGTAGCCCCACTTCTCGTCCAGGAGAGCAAATCCGGATTCCCAATCTTCGCCCCTGGCGTGCCACTCGCGGATGTCATCGACGGCGGCTCGCAACAGCGAATCGGCCGGAATCTGGGCCAGCGCGACAT
>JBMOJD010000023.1:0-38865 GCA_049317025.1 Fimbriimonas sp.
CGGAACCACGGAGTGGTTCAAAACCCAAAAGCCCTGGGTAATCACCCAGGAAAAAAGCGTCCACCCAAATCCACAACGCCGGAGGTGTTGAAGATTTGAATCGCTCCCTTGCGAGGTTTCGTCTGAGCCCTCAGATTCCGGAATGGATCAAGCTTGTATGGTTTGGGTTGGAACGTGCCATGCCAGGGCTACCGCCGTTCGCAAATTCGGCTCGGCCTTTCAGGCCTGCATCTTCATCGCCAGAGTGCGTGTCCACTTACCTTGTTTCGTCCGGACTTTACACGGGTAATCACTCCATGGTTGCCACTGCCCAACCTGGCTGGCCACGAGCGACGTGTGATATTTTCTCCACCTGGGAAGGGAATTCCAGCCCAACGTCGAATATGGCGGGATGCTCGCCGCTTTGAGCTTGACCCTTGCTATGACCCAAACGTCTTTTCGTCCCCCTGCAGTGCCGCTGGTGACTCATTCGCCCTATTTCAGTGTCTGGTCCAATGCCGACCGACTGACTGACCAATGGCCGCGCCACTGGACCGGAGCCGTCCACGCAATGTGCGGCATGGTCAAGATCGGGGACAAGGTCTACCGATGGATGGGCACGCCCCGCGCCGAGGTTCCGGTGATGGAGCAGCGGTCAGTGGAGGTCCGCCCGACCACCACAATCTACAAATTCTTCGCTGATGGCGTCGAACTCACCGTTACTTGGCGGTCGTCGCTTTTGCCCGATGACCTCGAGGTGCTGACCCGCCCCGCAACTTATCTGACCGTGGAAGCCAAAGGCGCGGGAAACCGACCAGTGCAAGCGTACGTGGATTGGAGCGGCGAATGGGTGGTGAACAACCCATCGCAAGCCATCGTGGGGTCGCAACACAAGGTGCAGGGCCTGCGGGTGGCCTCGCTTCGCTCGCAAGAGCAACCGGTTCTGAAGAAATCGGGCGATGACCTCCGTATCGATTGGGGTTCGCTCTACATCGCAACTCGTACGGCGGGCACGGACCTTGTGGTCTCGAACCACGACAGTCGTGAGCTTTTCGCTGCTAGCGGAAAGTTGGCCGATAGCGATGACCTGCGATTCCCAAGGAATGCCAACGACGAGTGGCCGCTTATTGCCGCGACGGGTGACCTAACCCAGCCTCAGACCTTCGTGATTGCCTACGACGAGTTGAAGTCCGTCGAGTACTTCAATCGGCCGCTGGAACCCTACTGGCGTCGCGGAGGACGCGATGTTAGCGCGCTTCTGAAGACCGTGTTTGACGAGGAGCGGGCGATTGCGACGAAGTGCGATGCGTTCGATACACAGTTGATCGGGAAGCTCCGCCGGACAGGCGGCGAGGATTACGTCCACATTGGGTCGCTTGCCTACCGGCAATGCATCGCGGGCCACACGATCGTCCAGGACCTCGATGGCGATTTGCTCATGTTTTCGAAAGAGAACTTTAGCAACGGCTGCATCGGCACTGTCGATGTCACCTTCCCGGCGAGTCCTTTCTTCCTTCTCTTCAGCCCAGAAATGCTGGAGGCCCAAATTCGACCGATCTGCGAGTACGCCGAGAGTCCGCGCTGGCGATTCCCATTTGCCCCCCACGATCTGGGGACCTATCCGCTCGCCAATGGGCAGGTTTACGGCGGAGGCGAACGCACCGAGAAGGACCAGATGCCGGTCGAAGAATGCGGCAACATGCTTGTGATGGCCGGTGCCCTCTGCCGCGTGCAGGGGAACACCCACTTTGCCGACAAGCACTGGAAGGTCCTGAGCACCTGGGCCGATTACCTCTTGGAGAAGGGACTCGACCCTGAGAACCAACTCTGCACTGATGACTTCGCCGGACACATGGCGCGCAACGCAAACCTCTCGCTGAAGGCTCAAGTTGGGCTGCGCGCATATGCGGAGATTTGCGAGCGCAAGGGCGAGAAGGCCCGCGCTGCCGCCATCATCACAAAACTGCAGGGCTGGTCGAAGGATTGGCTGAAAATGGCTTCGGACGGCGATACCACGCGGCTGGCGTTCGATCGACCGGGCACGTGGAGCCAAAAGTACAACCTGGTTTGGGACGTTCTGCTCGGCTACGACATGTTCCCCAAGTCTCTGCGGACCAATGAATTGGCCCATTACCTGAAGGTTCAGAATGCCTACGGCCTGCCGCTCGATAACCGGGCCGACTACACCAAGACGGACTGGATTCTGTGGACCGCGACCTTGGCCGACGACGCCGAGACCTTTGGCAAGTTCCTGCCCCCGATCGTGAAGAGCCTGAACGAAACGACCAGCCGCGTGCCGATGACGGACTGGTACGACACCAAGACCGCCAAGATGGTGGGCTTCCAGGCGCGAACCGTCGTCGGCGGCGTGTTCATCCGCCTCCTGCGAGATTCCGGTCGGCTGAAGTAACCGACTAAGCCAGAATCCGGCCGGCCAACGGCTGGCCGGATACGAACTTTGCGAGGTTGCGCAGGAAGTGGCGCACCATTTGGAGGTCTTCCTCTTGATGCCCGCCCGCGATGTGGGGGGTGATGTAGCAGTTCGGTGCTTGCCACAGCGGATGATCGGCGGGCAGGGGCTCGGGGTCGGTCACGTCGAGGTATGCAGCCGACACCTGGCCCGTCTCCAGGGCATTGATGAGAGCCGGTTGGTCCACCGTGTTGCCTCGGCCGACATTGAGGAACACCGCACCTGGCTTCAGCTTGGCGAACCATTCGGCATCGCAAAATTGAACCGTAGAGTCGTTGGCGGGCAGGATGTTCACGACGAAATCGGCGCGGTGCAGGAGCCCATTCGCCTGATCAAGGCCGAATACGGGCACTGATTCGTTGCCTTGCACCTGGCGGCGGAGGCCGACAATATCGAGTCGGAACGGAGCCAGAAGTTCCACGAGGCGGCGGGCGATGGCCCCGTAGCCGAGAATCACCACCGTCTGACCATCGAGATTCCGCGTCAGAGGTCGAAGGCGACCATAGCTCCAATCGCGCGGACCCCATTGGCTGCGCAGCGATTCGGGCAACTGACGCGCGATGCGAGCATGAACGCGAGCAAGTGCTGGGCGCAGGGCTCATCGAATACGGAAGAGCTGTTTGTGAGCAGGGCCCCGCGATCAGTCAGGGCGGTGCGCAGATCGCCGCGGTCATAGCGCGTGTAGCCCGCGCTGGTGAGATGGGTCCAACGCAAGAGCGGCAGCTCGATCATTTGCACCGGGTCGGGCTGGCCAAAGGCGACAGTGGCTTCGATCAGCGACTCTGAGGCCGTGCCCCCGCCCAGATTCGTGGTCTTCTCACCGGCTTGCACCAGTTCATGATCACCGATGCCTTCGCGAAGCAGGTCCATGGCTTCGGGGGCGAGGTTGGCGTTGGTCCAGATTTTGAAGTTCATGAGCAGGTTACTTGGCGAAGATGATGCAGATGGGCTTGCCGACCTTGACCTTTTGGCCAGTGGCTTTGAGCTTGCCATGGGCGTCGATGGCGAGGGCGGTCAGGTCGTTGCTATTCTGGCCACCGACGACGAGCCACTTGCCGCTGGGGTCGATGCCAAATCCGCGTGGCTCGGCAACATCGAGCTTGTGAATCTCGACCAAGTGCAGGCCACCGGCGGGGGTGACGTCATAAACGGCGATAGAATCGTGGCCCCGGTTCGAGACGTAGAGCCACTTTCCGTTCGGGTGCAACGCGATCTCGGCGGTGGTGTTCTTGGTCACGCCATCGGGCAGAGTCGAAAGTGTCTGGATCGGCGAGAGCGCGCCCGTGGTCGCGTTAACTGCGTACGACGTCACACCATTGGTGAGTTCGTTATTCACGAAAGCGACCTTGCCGTTCGGGTGGAAGGCGAGGTGGCGAGGTCCGCCGCCAGGGGGTGCTTTCGCCGCGCGTGGTTCGCCTAGGGTCAAAGAGCCATCTTTGCCGAGCTTGAAGACGAGAATCTCATCGGTACCGAGGTCGCAAGCGTAAACGAATTTGCCCTTCGCGTCCGCCTCAATGAAGTGCATGTGGGGGCCTTCTTGGCGGCCTTTGTTCACGCTTGAGCCCGTGTTCTGGAAGTTCGTGATGGGTGCGCCAAGGCTTCCGTCGGCGGCAATCGGCAGGCTCGCCGCCTTGCCCGCACCGTAGGCGGCGGTGAAGAGGAATTTGCCGCTGGGGTCAACGCTGAGGTGGCACGGACCGCCGCCGAGGGCGACTTGGGTATTCACCAGGGTCAGCTTCCCACCGGCTCCGACGGCATAGCTGCTGATCTTGCCTTCGCTGGATTCCTGGACGGCGAAGAGGAATTTGCCGTTGGGATGGTAGGCGAGGTAGCTGGGGTCCTTGATCTCAGCGACCAGTTCGGGCGTCGAGATATGGCCGTTCTTTTGGTTCAGGGTGGCATGGTAGATGCCTTTGCTTCCATCGGGCGCGGTGTAGGTTCCGATGTGGAAATTGATGGTGTCGGCCGGTGTTGCAGTCATGGTCATCAGGAGAAGCGGCAGGCAAAGCATGGCAATCTTAATGAGTCCACCCGATGTTACACGACTGCCTAGCCTGTTGAGGGGACTAAACTGGATTCGTGGTTGTGTGGGCGATTCTTGGCTTTGTGATCATCGTGCTGGCCCTGCAGGATGCCTTTGAATCAATCATTCTGCCTGGCTCGGTGAAGCGGCGCTTCAAGCTCATCTCGATTTTCTATTTCTTCTCGTGGTCGATGGTCAAGCCGTTCATCCTTGCCGTCCGTAACCGCGCCCGACGCCAGTGGATTCTCGCCGCCTACCCTCCTGTCACCGTCATCGCCCTCATTGCCATGTGGGCAACGCTCATTTTGGTGGGCTTTGCCATGATCCAGTTTGGGCTGCAGATTCCCTTCAACCACACCCAAGAGCCCCGATTCATAGACACGTTGTACTTCAGTGGTGTCACGCTTTTCACCCTCGGCTACGGCGACATGATCCCGGCGACCGACCTGGGACGGGGTCTCGCCGTCATCGAGGCAGCCTCGGGATTTGGCTTTCTGGCGCTCGTCATCAGCTACATCCCCGTGCTCTACGGGGCGTTCTCGCGACGCGAGCACCAGATTGTTTTGCTCGACACCAAGGCGGGCTCGGACCCTACCGCCTTCGAGATGCTGCGACGGTATGCGGCGGCGGGCGTTTTGCCCGACCTGACTGACCTCCTACGCGATTGGGAGCGATTTTCGGCCGAGCTCCTGGAGAGCTACCTCTCCTATCCGGTGCTGGCCTACTATCGTTCTCAGCATGAGCATCAGTCCTGGCTCCGGTCACTGACCGCGATTCTGGATGTTTGTGCGTTCATCGAGGCCTCGGTGGTGGCGGATGAGCCTTGGAGCCGGTCGTTGCGATTTCAGGCGCGAAACACCTTTGCCATGGCGCGCCACGTGCTGGTGGACCTAGCCTATATCTTGGACAAAGCCCCCATCGATGGGCCTTGCCGCCTGGGGTCCGTGCCCTACGCCGAAATCCATGACAACCTCCGCAACCTCGGTGTTCCCTTGCGCGAGACCATCGTTTGCGATCTGCGCCTGCAAGCGCTGATGCAGATGTACGAGCCGTTCGCGCGTTCGCTCGCCACCGAAATCATTGTCCAATTGCCCGATTGGGTGCCGCCGGAGGGCATGGTGGACAATTGGCAGACGAGCGCCTGGGAAGGCGTTCGTCACTTTTGAGTTGGTTGACAGTAGACAGACTTCTGTATGTCTGAAGCGTGGCAAATCAAATTGAACTCATGCGTCGTGCCGCCGAAGTCGGCCCAGGCTATCGGGGCAAGCGCCGGGAAACCTCGCCCGCCGAGCGCCGGTCACTGGTCCGCCTGCTCCAGGAGCAGGGCGATACCCCGCCGCCCTACTTGACCAACGAAACCCAATGGGTGGACCGGCGGGCCAAGCTCTTCGAAGCCGGGACCTATCCCGACAAGGGCGTGACCGTTTCGCCCGATGACCTCGACCGGCTCTCTGCCAATTTTGATCTCCCCGTGCCCGTGCTCATCGAGCATGCCGACTCGCCGTTCGAGTTGGGATTCCTGACGTTCGTCGAACGTGTCGGTGAGGAGCTCTATGGCTCGCTGGCGCTGACGGCGGAGGCAAACGACCTGATTGAGCGATCCGGGGCGAAGAAGCTCTCGCTCGGGCTCTCGGCAGATCTGACCGCGATTCGGGAAGTGAGTTTGGTGCGACATCCGCGCATCGAAACCGCCCAGCTCTTCGCGGGCGACCTCGACCCGGTCGACCCGAGCGCCAAGACCATCGACTTTCGCCAAGCCTACGAGCGCCTGATGCGGGAGAAGCAGGAAAAGGATGCCGCCGATGAGGTGCGCCAATTCATCCGCGAAGGGCGACTCGTCCCGGCGCAGGCCGAAGAGGCCCGGCAACTGCTCGCCATGGGCATCAGCTTTGGGGAAAGCACGGTCCGCGACCTCGTGCGGTCGTTGCTGATGAAGCTCCCCAAGAAGGAATTCGCCCGCGAGATTGCCCCTGCATCCCACGCCGACCTCGATGCCGCGCTCATGATGCCTGAGGAAGCGGAGTTCTATCGCAAGCACTTCCCCGGCGTCAGCCTGAAAGAAATCGCCCGCGTACGGTAGTCCTCACTCTTCGTCGAGGCCGTTGGCGACGACGGCATAGGTGATTTGGACGAGTCCGCTGTCGTATGACTCGGCTTCGAGGAGGTGCAGAATGGTGCGGGGGAAGAGGGCATACCGTTGCCCTGTCGACCCGTTCGCCCTATTTAACCGTCAGTGTAGCCACGACAGGACAGGGTGGTTCAATGGGACCTAGAGATCTGCTTCCATATCCGCCGGCAGTACAACAGGTTCGCAGTCCGGGTCGACCGAAATAGTTCCGTGCAAGTGGCCGTCAGCGCACCTGAAGAGCACCGATAAACTGAAGGCTTTAATAACACCTGGATGTATGGCAATCTTTGCCACTCTGAAAAACTTTCCTCGATATGGAACGGCCTTGTAATGATCAACGCTGAATAAGGGCGTGGGATGGGAAGGTCCCCGCAATGTGTCAGAGGCGACTCCTGTCAGAGGGTGCTCCAGCATTAGAGCAACTTCAATGGAAGTTGCCGATGTGCACGTGCCATCAGGCTCAAACTGTTGATATGGACGGGCCTCCGGGGCGTCTGCAGTTGTCACCCAGACTTCCGCTCCAGGCATCACCGTGAGATGGACATGTGGAGGCGGTTTCACAAAGTTCTTTGTGCCGATGGCGGATCCGCAAATAAGCAAAAGTGGCATTGGGCTATTGTAGTCTCATTCGCGACTGAAGTCAAGGAATATATTGATCTCTTAACAAGTTGATGGCTGTCGTCGTTCTGATCCCGTGCGACTTTCGAAGGAGGTCACCAGCAACACCGGGAGATAGCTTCTCCTGAAGATCATTTATGTTTGAATCAACATCTGCGATGATCCACGTCTCCAAGTGAACACCAGCCCGCAACGACAGGCTTTTGGCAGAGGTGTAAAGATAAAAAGCCAGATCTAACTTGCCCACCAACAATTGGTGCCGAGCAGCAAGGGTCAGGGTCACCGTCAGTCGTTCGATGTCTCGACTTCCAGCCACTAGCGGCACCAACTCCAGCAATAACTGTTGAGTGCGACCTGCATCACTTCGACCGAGTGAGCATCGGATACAGGTCAGAAGAAGAGGGGCGCGCAAATGATCCGAAATCGACTCCCTAGAATCCAGTAGTGTTCGCGCGATCTGTTCGGACTCATCCCAGCGGCCCAAGAACGCAAGAGCGGAAGACCGGTTTGCCTCAGAGTATGCGACATACTCATATGCACCCATCGATCTCGCCCTTTCGGATGCGCTGTCAAATCTGAGTACGGCCTCATCAAATTTTTTCAACTGATACAGACCAATTCCGCAGGAAATCTCACTTGATGTCATTCCGCGAGAATCTCCCGCGCTTCGGTAATGAATGAAGGCCCTCTCATGGGCTTCATGCGAAGCAGAGGCGTTGCCGCCAATCCCGAGCACCGCCCCAAGAGTATTGTAAGCACGCCCCAGCAGGGCTTCATCTATCCCCTCAGCTTCGGTTAGGAGAGACTCCAGCCAGGCTTTACCCTCTTGGTGGTAACCACGCGCAGTCCAATGCCGATAAAGGCAGCATGCTAACTTGATCGCGTCAGCTCGAAATCGTGGTTCTAACCCCATGGAGAGGGCCACCGCAATGTTGTCTTGCTCCCGCTCAATCTCGTCCATGCTCGTCGGGTCGTCTGCATTGAGCTTCGGCTCTAGTCGCGTGAGCTTCTCTTTCATGGTAGAAAAGAGGATTTCCTTTCCCTCATTGACGAACTGCGGACATTCCAACTCGAGAAACTCCCGAACTGGCTCAAGAATAAGATAGCGAAGTTCAGAGTTTCCGCTATTCTCAATATCTACGAGAGATCCGGTGACTAGACGACCCATCGCAGCCGATGATGATCCGCCTTCTGAATTGAGTTGACGAACATGGTCTAAGGTGAAACCCCCGCGAAAAGCGGCCGTCCGGGCCAGGAGGTTCTGGTCCGCAGGCTCCAAACTCTCGAAGCTCGAAGAAACAGCCAGTTGAATTGACTTGTGCCTTTCTTCCTCTCCAAAAGAGGTCTCAGGGCGAGCGAAATCTTCATAGCGACCCGTAAAGACTTCCTCTGGACTCACGTAGGCGCACCGTGAAGCGAAAATCTGAATCGCTAACGGCATCCCTGAGGCAGCCCTGCACAGTCCCCCTATTGAACGGACTACTCGCTCACCAAACACGAAGTCCGGGTTCAATGAAGTTAGTCTGTCCAAAAAGAGACTTCCAGCTTCTGAGGCGAGGACGTCTTCAATTCCGGATCTGAGCGGCGGTACAGACAATCCTCTAATCGGCAACCGCTGCTCACCAGCAACACCTAATGAAGTCCTACCGGTGGCTAACACCCGAATGGATCGCATTTGCGCCAAGCATTCGAGTGCAAACTCAGCAATCTCAGATCTGCGGTGTTCAACGTTGTCCAGCACAATGAGAGCGCTCAACTTTCCGATTGATTGTGCTACCGCAGAAAGTGTTACTGGCCCTGAAGGGTCCAGCCCGACAGCTCTCGCCAGAAGTGGGACGATAGGTTCATTTGCTTGTGATTTAGCGAATTCCAGGACGTACACTCCTCCAGGAAACTCCTCAATTCGGCGTGCCGCAAACTCGGTCGCTAACCTGGTTTTGCCAATCCCTCCGAGGCCAACGAGGGTCATTAGGCGTGATCTCTGGAGAATCAGGTGCATGCGCTTAAGGTCATGTTCCCGTCCGATGAAATGAGTGAGGCGATCTCGGAGATTGTTTGGATAGGTATCTAGCGTCTTCGGATCTCGAAGGCACGGAGCAATCCCTGGTGCAATGAGTTCAAAGATTTCTTCGGGTCGCGCTAAGTCTCTAAGGCGATGCAATCCATGCGAGTGCAAGACCAAGTCTTGAGTCAGAAACTGTGACGCTAACTCAGCAGTAGCACGCGAGACCAGCGTCTGATGGCTGTGGGCAGCTTCGCGCAGGCGAGCGCATCGGTTCGGAGTCGAACCGTAGAAGTCTGAACCTGAGTCAATGACTTCACCAGTATGTACTGCCAAACGTACACGTATCGGCGTTGAAGTCGACCAACTATGTGACTGCCAGGCAACTTGCAGTTCTGCGGCTGCGAACAGGGCATCTGTGGGACGCTCAAACACAAGAAACAGGGAGTCCCCTTCTCCCCTATCCTTCAGGCGTCTACCGCGATTCTTCGAAACAACTGTGTCCGCAATTGTCTCATAGTCGCGCACGCACACCCGCATAAGGTCAGGCTCAGCTTCCCAGAGCTTAGTGCTACCTTCGATATCAGACATCACAAGGGTGATGAGTCGGATTGGGGCAGTTGTCACGACGCTTAGCTCCTACAGTTTCGAAGTGGATTCTACTCTTCTGTTGGACCGACGACCGAGTAGGTTATTTGGACCAGACCACTCTCATAGCTCTCAGCCTCCTCTAGGTGCAAGAGTGTCCGGGGGAAGCCGTCGGGGAAGAGGGGGACGCCCGTGCCGAGCAGCACGGGGTGCAGGGAGACGACGATTTGGTCGAGGAGGCCTTCACTCAGGAACGAGCGGACGAGCTCGCCGCCTCCGACCAGCCACACCTTCTCGGCACCCTCGTCGCGGAGTTGCTCCACGAGCTCGATCAGTTCACCGCCGTAGGCGGTCGTGTTGGGCGTATCGGTTTTGATGCCTTCGGTGCGCGAGACGACGACGACCTTTTTGCCCGGGTAGGGCCAGTCGCCGAAAGTCCGGATGACGTCGTAGGTTCCTCGGCCCATGACGAGCGCGTCTTGCTCGCTCAAAAAGTCGGTGAATCCGTAGTCCCCATCCGTGAAAAGCCACGAAAGGTCATCGTCCGGGCCCGCGATATAGCCGTCCAGACTCGTGGCGATAAACAAGGTGACACGCACCCTGATACCGTACCCCGGAACGCCCGACTGGTCATGAAGTGTTCGCCTCGGTTGCCGTGGGGGATGTTCAACCCCGTCCGGGGTTGGAGAGTTTGGCGGGCACAAGCCCAGGGGTGATTACCCCTGGCTTGTGGGTGTCGAACGGCTCCGCCGTGAGGGTCCGCGACCAACCTTCACGGGTTCCTTAGGTGGCTTCCGCATCCATCGGTGCGAGACACCCGCAGCATCCTGCTCGCTTCACCTCCAATGGTTTTCCCACTATTGGCTCGGCAGGACTATAGACTGACGCCCCTGGGTTTGCGATCGCAGTGAGTTGCGGGGTCGTTGCCGCCTTCGTCTGCTTGGAAGCAGGTTCGCGCGGACATGAGAGTCGCGACTGCATCCGAACCACGGAGTGGTTAAAGACCCAAAAGCCCTGGGTATCCACCCAGGGACATGGTTCCCGCATCTGACTCTCAACGCCGGAGGTGTTGAAGATTCGCCATCCGTCTAACCTTCGACCCACCCGACCCACATCGCGCGACGTCCCAGCCAGGACCTTGGCAAAATTGTCGGGACGTCGTACACTACAGCATGGCGTTGCTGAACAGCGATCCGGAGATTCTTTGGGGGGTGCCCATGATTGCGGGCACGAAGATCCCTGTCCACGCCTTCTTCGAATACCTTGAGTCTGGCGAGGGAGTCGACGGCTTCCTTTCCGATTTCCCCAGCGTCAGTCGCGAGCACGCCATCGCCCTCATCCGACGCGCTGAGGAGCGCTTGGTCACCGCCGAGATCGGCGGTTAAACGCGTAGAATTCGCGAGATGATTGCGCAAGCCCACTCGGCCACTCTGATCGGTATCGAGGCCTTGCCGATTGTGGTTGAGGTGGACCTCGTGGGGACCATCCAAGATAACACAGGGAACTTTCTCCTTGTTGGGCTACCCGATAAGGCCGTTACGGAGAGCCGCGACCGCGTGAAGACGGCCATGCGCAATAGCGAGCTCGACTTCCCAAACAAGCGCATCCTATGCAACCTAGCGCCGGGCGATATCCGCAAGGAGGGCCCCTGGCTCGACCTCCCGATGGCGCTGGCGCTATGCGCCGTGACCGGCCAGGTTCCCATCAGCGAGCTCGAAGACACACTGTTTCTCGGAGAGCTGGGGTTGGATGGCACTTTGCGGCCCATCGATGGCGCGGTCAGCGTCGCGCTCATGGCCTTGGAGAAAGGGTTCCGACGGCTGGTGGTGCCGGAGGGGAATGCGGCGGAGTCAGCGATTGCGCCTGGGCTCGAGGTCTACGGGGTTCGGACTTTGCTGGACGCCGTGGAGCTGATGAATGGCGGCGGTGGTCTGTTTTCGCCTCAGCCCATCGCGGTAATGCAAGAGGCCGCGCCGCCGGAGTACTTGGTGGACTTTGCCGACGTGAAGGGCCAGCGCCATGCGGTTCGGGCCCTTGAGATTGCCGCTGCGGGCGGGCATAACGTGCTGATGGTCGGCCCGCCGGGCTCGGGCAAGACGATGCTAGCGCGCCGGCTGCCCACTATTCTTCCGCCGCTCTCGATGAATGAATCCATCGCGGTCACGCGCATTCACAGCGCCGGAGGAGCCAAGCGCGAACGCCGGGGACTGATCAGCGAACGGCCCTTTCGCTCACCGCATCACAGCGCCAGCTATGCTGCCCTCGTCGGTGGCGGCAAGAATCCCAAGCCGGGTGAGGTGAGCATGGCCCACTTTGGCGTGCTTTTCTTGGACGAAATGCCCGAGTTTGACCGGGGCGTCCTGGAAGCCTTGCGGCAACCGTTGGAAGATGGCGTTGTCACCGTGTCACGGGTGCAGGCGACCATCGAGTTCCCCGCCGAGTGCATATTGATCGGGGCAATGAATCCGTGCCCCTGCGGATTCAAGGGCTATCCCGAGCAAAACTGCACGTCATCATCCACAACTTGCGCGAAGTATGCGAGCAAGATCAGCGGCCCGCTAATGGATCGAATTGACTTGCACCTTGAGGTTCCGCGCTTGAAGGCGGACGAACTTCTGGGTGCGAGTCAGGGCGAGCCGTCGGAGGCCATTCGCGCTCGGGTCCTCCAGGCTCGCGAGCGGCAGCATCTGCGCCTCGGCAACAACCGCACCAACGCCAAGATGTCGCCCCGCGAGATCAAAGAGACGATCGTGCTGGATGCCGAATGCGAGGCCTTCATGCGTGCAGTCCTCACCAAGATGAACCTTTCGGCCCGCGTCTTTGACCGAATCCTGAAGGTCGGCCGCACGATTGCCGACCTCGCCGGGTCGAATGCGCTCCAGAAGGCGCACCTCGCCGAAGCAGTCCAGTACCGGGATCGCAGCTAACGCTTTTCCTTCGGTGCTTCGACTTTGGGGGCTTCCGATTTCTTGGCTTCAACCTTCGGTGCGTCGTCTTTGGGGGCTGGCTCCGAATTCAGGACCCAGACTAAGGCAGCCGAGAACAGGAACCAGGCCGCGACGACGAAACCAGTGTGGGCACTTTGGGCCGAGGTATGGAGACACTTGAAGGCGTTGGTCACGTTGATGAGCAACATGAAGGGTGCCGCCACCATGAGGAGCAGGGCATGGGCGACAACGATGAAAGAAAGGGTGGGATGCAGGTTTCCGAGGTCAGCTCCAACCGAGAGGATCCAGACACCAACCCCAAAAGTCGCCAGCCAAAAGCTCCCTCCAAGACACCACGCCGAGATACATTGGCGATAAGTCGTTGTACGGTCACCGAAGAGTTTTAGGATAACTAAGTGGAATCCGGCGACATAAACCAGCCCCAACACTGAGCCAACCATGTACGCGGGTAGAGGCAGTGGTACCTTGTATCCCCCCGCATCCACCGTCGTGACATCCCTAAGATCAGCCGCGTAAGCCAAGAGGCTACTCACGATGACTATCCCAATTAGAAAGATCGCAAGTACGGGAGTAGCCGCCGCCGAAAGACGCTCAACTCGCTCTTTACTTTCGGTCTGCGTAGCGCGAATCCACGCGACGCCAAGGAAGTCTCCGAGCGCCCCAATCAGCCATGTGATGATGTCCTTCACGGCTTAACTCAGGAGATCGGCGAGGTCCTTCCCCACCGTTCCCGGATCTCGTTTCAGCGCGAGACGAGGCACTGAGTGAGCCACTTGGCTCGCATGCAGACTCGCCCGACGGTCTTTGGAGAGGAATTTGGCAAAGAACCAGACCGACCAGGTGAAGTAAGAGCGGTGCATATTGCTGGCATTGGTCGAAGACGTCGTGAGAACGTTCCAAACACTCTCCTTGAGATCTATGACACCTGGATCCGTGCTTGCCAAGAGAAGCTCAGGTGAAGACGAGTCATCCAGAGATCGACTCGCCCCTTCCAAGATTGCATCTAATGAACTTCGGGTAGGGACCGGACCAGTTTGGATCTCGGCTGCATTGGCGATCGCGCTCCGGGCGATGGCAAGAGCCTGTTTGGCCTTGTCTTTGTCGGGTGGAGTCGCAGAAGCGTATTGGATAGCTCGGGCCACGGCGGCTCGGGCCTTGGTGATCAAGACCTGAACCCGGCCCCTGGTCGCCCGATAGGCTGAGTTGCTCTGGCGGATGGGCACGCTCGCTTGCAGCATCGCGGCCCCCAGTGCCCTCAGTTGCGTGAGGGTCGCGCTCGGAATGTTCTCAAAGCGACTGCCAGGATCGACGAGGATGCGTGCCGCGGATTCGAAAGTGGCCAAGTAGATGAGGGCATTCTGGTCAAGCGCATCCGCTTCGAGCGGGTCGGCAATCTTGATTTGGCCAGCGGCGGCTTGCTTCTTAAGTTGGTTGCCAATGCGGATTGCCGCCAAGCTTGCGGCCCCGAGGCTGGTGGCCGAGGCGCGCGCGAGGTCAGTGCCCGGCTTTCCGGAGTCAAGATAGGGGTTCAGGAGCGTGCGCACGTCCTTGGATGCCTTAGCGGTTGCCTCGATGGCAGCGCGGACGGCTTGGGTGTCCTTGGCCAGGATTTCTGCCGCCAAGACGTCGAAGAGGACGTCGTTCACCGCGAGTAGGTCAGCCCCGGACCAGTTCTGCTTTTCTTCTTGCGCCAGATCGGCAATGGGAATTCCGTGAAGCCCTAACGATCCGAGCGCGAGCCCGCCCGCCATTTTCACCAAGTCCCGACGTGAGGACCGAAACTCGTTGGCCGATTCCATATCCAACAGAATAGCAAGAATCGGCCCAGGTGGCAAGGCCGGGCTTGCCGTAAAGGAAGGATCCTTTCTAACAGGTGAGGAACTTCAGTTCAAGGCTTGGATTCAAGATTCATCCAGGACGAAGCAGGGCTCCAGAATAGTGCCAGCGACCAGAGTGGTTCTGCGGCCACAACACGCATGGACATTGCGCAGCTGACCTCATCAAGTTTTCCAGATCTTTGGACTATCGATAGAATTGTAGTTCAAATCAGCTTAGGGATCGACGACTTGCTGGTGAATGAAGACGAAGATGTCTTCCAGGTACTGATGTCCGAGTTGACCAAAGCTGGCATTGTTGCACCTGACTGGTGGAATCTCGTCGCCCTCCCAGCATTTTGCGAAAACTACACGATTCTCTATGAGAAGGCAGTTGACTCCGTCTGACCTAGTCAGTAGCAAGGCTGGTCAGGAAATGGGTCCGATCCTGGGATCCCCCTAGTTTCTCGCTACCGCCAGCAAGACACCCTTACAACGAGAAGCGCCGATCCCAACGAATAGCCAGCACTGGGTAGCCTAAAGTCGTCGTGATCACCAGCCTGTCACTCGCCTTTCTCCTGCACCAACAGCCTCGATTCGAGCCCACTTGGGAATCACTCAAGCAGTTCCAAGCGCCAAAGTGGTTCCGCGACGCAAAGTTCGGCATCTGGGCCCATTGGGGGCCACAGTCGGTGCCGATGGCCGGCGACTGGTACGCCCGCAACATGTATCTCGAAGGGACTGACCAATACAAGCACCATCTCGCCAACTACGGCCACCCATCGGAGCACGGCTACGTCGAGATCATCCAGCGGTGGAAAGCCCAAAACTGGGACCCCGAGTCGCTCATGAAGCTCTACAAGAAGTCGGGGGCGCGCTACTTCGTCAGCATGGGCGTCCACCACGATAACTTCGATCTCTGGAACTCCAAGCATCACTCATGGAACGCCACCCAGCACGGCCCCAAGCGCGATGTTGTCGGCGAATGGCAGCGCGCGGCCAAGCGAAACGGCCTCCCCTTTGGAGTTTCCGAGCATCTCGGCGCCAGCTTCACCTGGTGGCGCGGCAGCAAGGGTTCCGACAAAACCGGACCCTATGCAGGAGTTCCGTACGACGGCAACAACAAAGCCCTTGCCGACCTCTATCACCCGCTGCCCGCCGCCGACGACAACGCCTGGTATTCCAAGAATGCGGAATGGCACAAGGAATGGGAACGGCGCATCGACGACCTCCTGACCCAGTACAAGCCCGACTTACTCTACAGTGATGGCGGCGTACCCTTCGGCGAAACTGGCCGCCGAATTGTCGCGAAGCTTTACAACCAAAAGAACCCGACGGTCTACGCAACCAAGGATATTGGCTCGGGCGACTTCGTGGCCGGAACGTGCGTCCTCGACCGCGAGCGCGGGGGGATGGCCGACATCCAAGCTCTGCCCTGGCAAACTGACACCAGTATCGGCGACTGGTTCTACAACAAAGGCTGGGGCTATCGAAAGCCCGATTGGGTCATCCACACCCTGGTTGATGTCGTGAGTAAGAACGGCAACCTTCTGCTCAACGTAGTCCAGCGCCCCGATGGCTCCCTCGACCCCGAGGTCACCACCTTGCTGGATGAAGTCGGTGAATGGCTGAAGGTCAATGGCGAAGGCATCTATGGCACGCGCCCCTGGAAGACGTTCGGCGAAGGCCCGACCAAGGTCGCGGGCGGCCACTTCCGCGAAGATTTCCCCTTCGGCGCCCGGGACATTCGCTACACCACCAAGGGCACCAAGACCCTCTACGCCACCTTCCTCGGTTGGACCAGCGAGACATCTGTAAGCCTGAGAAGCCTCGCCCGATTCCCCGGCGTGACCGCCTCCATCAAGAGCGTGCGCCTTCTCGGAAGCCCCGCAAAGATCGCGTTCCAGCAAACTGCAGACGCGCTCGTCGTCCAGCTTCCCAAGCAGCCAAGCGGCAAGTACGCCTTCACCCTCAAGTTGGAATGCTCAGACGTGAACGGCTTCCGCCCCGACCTAGTCCCGCCCCCTCCTGTCCCCACTGTCATCGTGAACTCGGCTTCCACGGAGCTCGGGCTTGACCTCGCCGAGACCAAAGGCAAGGTTCAAATTGAGACCCGCCCGAGCGGACGCAACATTGGCATGTGGGACGACGCCAACGACACCATCACCTGGACGCTGGACGTTAAAACCCCCGGGCGCTACCGCCTCCAATTCGAGGCCGCGGCTTTGGCGAGGACGTCACTTACCGTGGTCTCCGGTATCCGAAGCATTCCCGTCGAGATCGGCAGCACAACCGGATGGGACGACTACCGCCCTTGGGTGGCGGGAGACTTCGAACTCGCCGCTGGCACCCACAAGCTGGTTCTCCAACCGTCGAAATCCAGCTGGCACCCGATGAACCTGCGCAATGCGCGACTGGTGGCCGCTCCCTAAATCACGATTCACTCGACGGCAGCCGGGCCGCCAAGCAGCCGGACGTGAAACGCGACCACGGCCGCCGAGACGTGGACGTTCATCGAGCGGCCTTTGCCGAACATCGGGATGAAAACGGCGGCATCCCGATGCTTGGCCACGCTGGTGTAGACGCCCTGTTGCTCGTTCCCAAGGACCAGGCAAACCTTGGCGGGCCATTCATACTCGGTGTAAGGAACCGCGCCCTCGGCGATTTCGACCGTCACGAGCGAGAACCCCTGCTCCTTGGCCCAGATCGCCGCCTCCTCATTGCGCTCGATGCGCTGCACCGGGATGCGTCGATGGTGCCCGAGCGAGGTAACGCCGATCTGGGGATCATCCACCGGCGTCCGCCCGGAGAAAATCATCATCGAGGCCCCGCAAGCATCGGCAACCCGAAACATGCCGCCGACGTTGTAGCCATCGCTCCAATCCTGCAGCATGATCGCAATTTCCACGTCGCGCCCGAGCGCCTGGGCGGTCTCTTTGTGGAGTTTGCGCACCGATGTCTTGGTTCGCAGGGTCCGGATTCCCTCATTCATGGTCCCAGCTTACTCCTGGGACCCGAATCGCCCGCACCTCAACCAGCGTAGGAGTCTTCAAGTGAACCCGACCGATTCTGAGCGACAACGCGCGGCCCTCGTCCATATCGCCGCCATCTTCATGCCCTACGCCGGGCCAATCGCCGGGCTCGTGCTCGCCGGCTCTTCGGGCTACGTCCGGTTCCACGCCTTCCGCTCGCTCATCGGCCAAGTCGTCACCACCCTCCTGACCGGAACCGTCGTTCTCATCAGTCTCGGGCACACGCTCTTCACGCTCTGGAACGCGTACCAAGCCGGAAACCTGCAAATCGATTGGCTCATGGTAATCGCCAAGTCACTGGGCGTCTGGCTCGGCCTCAGCCTCTTCGCCCTAATCAACACCATCGGCTCAATCCGCTCCGCCCACGCCGCCTGGACCCGCGAAGACTGGGGCGGCCGAAACCCGGTAGACCGCATGGCCCGCCGCATCTCGCGAGGCCGCCAGCCAAGATCACTCGCGGAGATCTGAGCCGGCTTTGAGATATGCTGACCTTCTTTCTTTTGGGAAAGCCAGGCCACCCGACACTTTGGGTAATGGACCCTTTGCCCAGTCTGTGCTCTAAGAGAGTGAGATCTATCTCTTCTTCAGGCTACAATCAGCTTACATCCATAATCGAAGATGTTGGGGGGAGGAAGGGTGAACATTCAACCCAAAAGTGACTTACAGGAGGAATCTGGCATTGCAGGTCCAGGTTGATGCGCTAATTATTGAGGGCTACTATGATGGGCTTCTTGATGGCTATATACACTTGGAGAACCTAGGCTGGTTCAAAGTTACGGCTACAAAGTTCATTCAATATGAGCCGAAGCGCTGGGCTCTTTACCCAGTCCCGACTGAATTGTGTTCGGGCCTAAAGCCGCCAGAAAGCTACCTAGGTTTTACCCATCAAACTTTCCTCCAGAATTCATCATCGTTTGTGAGCGGATGATGGAAGTGATTGATCAGGGACACTTTAGCTTCGAGGTCAGAAAACCACTCTGCTGCGGAAAGAAGGAGCGTCTCTATCCAGTGAGTTAAGGCGCTTCTACTGACCGCCGAGTCTATTCTGTCGAGGTTGCCAACACCAATGAAACACAATTTATCCAAACTAGTACTGGCATGTATTGTCACTACGTCCTGCACTAGCACCTCAATAGTCTCTGAAGAGGATCGGCGAATGCAGAGATTGGAAGCAAATATCATCCTCTGCGAGGCGGCATGCTCCGATTCTGATCCAGTGTTTCTCAAACGTGCAGAGATGAGCCCGAGGACGGTTGAGTTGCTCAAGTCAAACGGGAGATACTATCAATTTGGCGACAACCGGATGTACCAGTACACGCTCGATGGTGTTACCTATATGTACTTCACAAACTGTAGGGATATTCGACGCGAAGCAACTAAAGACGAGCAGCTGAAAGCCGTCCATCGAAGTGCTGTATATCCCTTTAGATAATCTTAGAGTGCGCATATTTGAGCACCAAAGCGTCCACTCTACTTCCAGAAGACGACTTGAGAAGATGACCGTTTACGAGAAATTTGGGATTGTCGATCAAAAACTGATAACATATGGAAGACTTCAAAAATAGCTTAGAAAGGATGATTGTAGATTGGCATGTGAAAGGACACAGCAGCATTTCGGCCGAATACAGAACATCCAACGAGTTTAGACGGCGTATGGAGCGCAGATGGCAATTCGAGTCTGACGGACCTCGGATCGGACACCTAAAGAGGCTCATATCGGAGGCAGTGCAAACTGAAATAGAAGGACACTTTGAGTTAGGCTTTCGGGATGCAATTGAATTTGAGATGATTCTGATGGTTGTAGACTTTCCTGCTTCATCAGTGCGCTCGGGCCGTACTTTGTGCTCATAGGAGATACCAATCCAATGCATCCAGGCAGAGAAAAGACTACTACGTGGTTGGCGAAATCAAACGCGCATTGGTAAATGATGGACTGACAGACCTTGGGCCATGGGCCTCTCAAATCGTCCCGGGTTACTTTTCAGAATCCTTCCCCGGCGAAGACGCATCCGTATTCGCATTGCTCTTTAATGATTTATTACAAGAGATTTACTTGGCTCGTATCCAATGAATTTCGAGGCTTCTATGTCAGGAAGGGTGGTCACGACACTCAATGCTGCCTAACTTGCCCGAACAACGGCAACGGAAGAGTAGTCGCTTCGGTTGACCAAACCCAGCGCAGCGACCATAGGACATGTGGGCCAAAACCGACTTGATCAATTCGTGACCCCCCGGAGCGCACCAAAATTATGTCCAAAGTTAAGTCCAATACCAAAGTTGCGCCAATCGTGGGCGACCCCCAGATAGGGGATGCGACAGCACCGACCAAATTGCCATCAAATCCTGCTCTGCACCGAGAGCCGTCGCGGGGTCGAGCCTGACCCACGGTTGACGGTTTGATGATGGGCCACCTCGGCGCCTGCCAAGCTCGACCAACCGCCGATTTGAGCCGACAACATGAAACCGGGCCGAGCTAAGAGACGTCCGACTGGGCTACCATATCATTCGGAGATCTCTTCTATGACGAAACGGCTTTTCTTTATCGCTGCGCCCCTTTTCACCGCCACGGCTGCATTTGCCGTGGTCGCCCTGGCCGCTCAGGCATCCTACAGCTTCAAAATCAAGGTCGAAGAGGGATACGTTCAGAAGTCGAAAGTCACGTTGAAGTCCGACGTGGGCGGCATGGGGGTTGAGCTTGGCTATCTCTCAGACGAGAAGATTCTGAAGGTCGAGGCCGACGGAACCTACACCGAAGAGGTCAAGACCTACGAGCCGAGCGTCCTCGCCGGCGGTGCCCCCGTTCCCCAGTACGGCAACACCGACCGCCTCGAGACCAAGAAGCTCAGCCCGATTGGCCAGCTCCTGGAGACGAGCGACAAGGCCACTCCGTTCTCGCTGCTCAGCCGAGCCTCGCGCATGTCAAGCTTCCCCCCTCCTCCCGCCCCCGTCAAGGTCGGCGAGAGCTGGACCTACGAATTCCCGGCCAAGGACAAGCTGGTCGCCGCCAAGGTGACCTACAAGTTCCTCGCCGAAGAGAAGGTCGGCAAATTCGACGCGCTCAAGCTAGAGTTCGAATTCGCCGAAGCTGAAGGCACCAAGCCCATCAAGGCAAAGGGCTTCCTCTGGGTCAGCAAGACCAATTTCCGCGGCGTCAAGGGCGAGGCCCTCGCCGAGAATTTCCCCGCCCCTCCCGGATCGCCCGTTCAGACCATGAACGTGAAGGCGACCTTCGAGCGAATCCAGTAAGAAGAGCCGGCAAAGCAAAAAAGCTCAAGCGAGAGTCGCTTGAGCTTTTTTATTGGCGGAAGCTGGAGCGGGTGGCGGGAATCGAACCCGCGTGATCAGCTTGGAAGGCTGGAGCTTTACCATTAAGCAACACCCGCTTCCGAACCACTATATTACCAAAAATTCGCGCCAGTGGGACCACCTGTGGGACGAAGGTTACGTGTTCCGGAGTTTCCAGCCGCCGATCCGGGCGAGCTTCTTGCCCTCATCCGAGTCGGCATCCACCGTGATCTCTTCGACTTCCGGCTCCGGCTCATACTCCGCATCGTCCTCGGTGAACTCGGGCGGCGCCTTGTCCGGGTCCCAATTTGCCTTCTCCGTATCGCGCAGCAGCCGACCAAGGACGCCGTTCACAAACCGTCCACTCTCACCGGTCGAGAAACGCTTGGCGATTTCGATGGCTTCATTGATCGTCACCGCGGGCGGGACGGCAGGCTCGAACATCAGTTCGTAAGCGCCAATCCGCATCACGTTTCGGTCCACCGCCGCGACCCGGCTGAAATCGTATTCCGTGATCAAGGCCGAGAGTTCGCCATCGATGCGCTTGCGGTTGGCTACGACCCCGCTTACCAACCTCTCAGCATAGACCGCCAGTTCGCCACCAATCGAGAACTCCTCGGCCGCTGCCTCGAACGCCGCCTCGGGCGTGCTCCCCCCCAGATCCACTTCGTAGAGGGCGGTCAGCGCGACCACGCGCGATTTTCGGCGGGAAACGACATGCACCTTTAAAGCTCCCCGGCCAGAATCTTGGGCACGAAGGCCGTGCTGAATTCACCCCGGATGTAATCGGGATGCTGGCAGAGTCGGCGCATGAACGGCAGGTTGGTCTTGATGCCGCCAACCTCGAACTCCGCCAGGGCACCCTGGAGCTTCGCCACCGCCTGGGCCCGGTCGTCGGCGGTAACAATCACCTTGGCGAGGAGAGGGTCATAGAACGGGCTCACCGTAAGGCCTGCGTAGCAATGAGTTTCCATGCGGACACCCCGGCCATTAGGTGCCTGCCACGTCGTGATCTTGCCCGTACTCGGTGCAAAGTCGGAATCGGGGTCCTGAGCGGTGACGCGGACCTCGATCGAATGGCGGCTAGTCCGGACGTCCTCCTGAGTAAAGTCCAGACGCTCACCCGAGGCAATGCGAAGCATCTGGTGAACCAGATCCAGCCCCACGATTTCTTCGGTGACCGGGTGCTCCACCTGCAGACGCGTGTTCATCTCCAGGAAGTAGAACTTGAAGTCTTTGTCAACCAGAAACTCGACGGTGCCCGCATTGGCATAGCCCACGCTCTTGGCGACCCGGACGGCCGCCTCACCCATGGCCGTGCGGACCGAAGCCGGAAGGTCCGGATACGGGGCCTCTTCGATCATCTTCTGGTGGCGCGGGTTCTGGATCGAACACTCGCGCTCGCCCAGATAGACCACGTTGCCATGCTCGTCACCGAGAATCTGGATCTCGACGTGGCGCGGCTCGACCACGCACTTTTCGATGAGAATCTCACCGGAACCAAAGCTCGCCTGCGCCTCGGCCTGCGCCATCTTCCAAAGTTGGGCCAGCTGATCAGGCGAGTCGACTCGCCGGATACCGCGACCGCCACCGCCCGCAACCGCTTTGAGCAAGACAGGGTAGCCAATCTCCTCGGCCGCTTTCAGCGCCTCGGAGTCATTCGCCACCGCGCCATCGGAGCCAGGAACGACGGGACAGCCAGATTCAATCGCCCATTTTTTGGCCGTCGCCTTGTCTCCCATCGATTCGATGGCGCTGGGCGGGGGACCGATAAACTTCACCCCAAGCGAGGCGAGCGCAGCGGCAAAATTCGGACGCTCACTGAAGTATCCGTAACCCGGGTGGACGGCCTGAGCCCCCGAAATTTGGCACGCCATGAGGACGTTCGCGAGGTTCAGGTACGAGTCAGTATTGGAGCCCGCTCCTACGCAGATCGCCTCATCGGCGAGTTTGACATGAAGGCTCTCGGAGTCCGCTTGCGAATAGATCGCGACGGACTTCACCCCGAGTTCGCGGCAAGCGCGGATCACTCGGCAGGCGATCTCGCCCCGGTTAGCAATGAGGATCTTCTCAAACATCAATATTTCTCGTGGCCCGGGTGGGGGCAGCTCACCGTGCAGGTTGTGGGGTCGTAGACGTAGGGCTCGCGGCCCAACGGGCACTGGGTGAAATCCTTGCCGAGCTTAAGGTCCATCAGGGTCTCGGGATACGCCTCGTCTGCGTTCGAATTGATCATCAGGGACTGCCGCACCTGGCCAATGTTGCTTCGGCAAACCTCATCTTGTGCGTCAAGCTTCACCAGGCCGGGGATCGTGGTGCCCTTGCCATCGGCCCGAGCGGAGGGGTGATCGCCCGGAGCCCTGAAAGCGCCCGAGCCATAAAACAGAGCCACGCCGAGCATTGCCATGATCGTCAGGGTGAGCAGGACGGAGACGAGAGTGTTTCCTCGCTGTTTCATGGTCGAATCCTCGCTATCGGCTGGCCAAACTGGACGGCGTCTTCGGGTGCGGCAAGCACCTCCACCACTTCGCCCGCCGATTGGGCGACGACATCGGTGAGAAGTCCAAGCGCAAAAATGGAGGCCACGACCTGGCCCGCCTCCACGCGCTGACCGATCTGGAGAACCTTGCTATCGGGGCGAAAGTAGCCGACCAAAGGCGAGAGGATATCCACGAGGGGAGTTTCGGGCTCGGAATCACCGGCTTGGTTGGTGATGGCTTGCTTCTTTCGCGGCGCGAGGACGGCAGAAAAGTGGAAGTCGTCCCCTTCAGCGAGCTCAACTTCGGCCAAGCCCTGAGCGCGGGCAGTTGCCAGCGCATGACGCACAAGTTCCAGGTGAGACGCACCCATAGATGATTCCAGTCTACCGCCGAGGCTCCCTATGTCAAAAAACGGGGCGAAAATCGAGACAAAAAAACGGGAACGCAGCCCGATTTGGTCGATAGGCTGCGCTCCCTTTGAGGAGTTCGGTTTCAATCAGTCCGTCGCCATTCAAAAGACGGCCATCGGACACGGAGAGATTATATCATGATTTGAAGAAATTTTCGCAATATTTGGCTTGTTCCCAACTTTTGCCCGAAGATTGATCACTGGCCCTCAACCCGACCTTCGGAATCGGAGGCAACCTGAGCAAATTCCAAGTTTCGGTCCGGGCCAAAAAAAACGGGAACGTGGCTGCCTGATGGCGGACCAGCGTTCCCAAGGTGTTTGCTTTCTTGCTCTGTGTCTCTGGCCGTCAAAACGACTCTTACAAAAGGAAACAGTGAGAATTCTCGATCAGTTCCCAAAAACCGGAAACAATTTCGAGAATCATGAAGTCTGGATTCTCGGTCTGCTTGGCGTATAGCGCGAAAAGCCGCCCCGGGCAATGCCCCGGACGGTCATTCGCAATTTTTTTCAAACAGGGATACCAAAACTTGCTTTCGCCTCGTAGAGGAAAAAGTGAGAATGCTGGTTTCTCTTGCGATAGCCAGCATTCCCCAAGAGCTTTGTTTTCTACTGTTCAGCGGCCGCTTTAAAAACGACTCACCGTGGATTCCAACAAGCGTACGCATCTTTTGGTTCCTGAATAGCGCAAATTCTTCAATCTTCCTTGGAATCGCCCAAGGAGGCAGTCCTCGGAGGCAACAGGCATCGTGGCTTGAGCAAAAAGGGGAATGGCGTCTTTGTAATTGTCGATCGCCATTCCCGGAGAGGAGTTGCTTGCTTTCTTGCTTTGCCTGTGTCGGCCGCTTTGTTTGCGGCTCTTGCTAAACGAACGGCTGACATGGCCATTCGGTTCGCAGATTTTGTCGAAGTCCCGGGACCGGAGTGCCCCAGGGACTTACGACTGAGGGCTTTGGTCACATTCACCATCCCGCATGAAACCTCCACCGAGGGGACGCGTCGGAGGAGTATGAGATTCAGCTCAAGCCTTTCTGGAGCCATCGGACTCTTCATGGTGATCGCGCCGCAGCTTTCGCATGCGGGCACCACCACCTTCCGATCCAACGACGTGATCCCGGTGGTCGTGGAGGACAAACTGACGATCCGGACCGCCCGCCAGGGGGACCGTTTCTATGCCCGTCCTGCCGATGAGCGCGACCTCCCTCGAGGCAGCCGCTTCGAAGGTCGCGTTGCCGCCGTGCGCGAGGCCCGCAATGG
Organism: Fimbriimonas sp.; assembly: GCA_049317025.1. Lineage (GTDB taxonomy): Bacteria > Armatimonadota > Fimbriimonadia > Fimbriimonadales > Fimbriimonadaceae > Fimbriimonas. The sequence goes on from JBMOJD010000023.1 coordinate 25,031, forward strand.
CCGACTGGCCTCGGTCGATCTGGAATTCACCAGCATCCTCTTGCCCGATGGCAAGCGACAAGCCATTCGCGCCGTGCCCATCCCCTTCAACGATAACTCGGTTGCCCGAGGCGGCGACGGCCGCTTTGTCGCCCGCAAGGATCAGCACAAGCGCGAGAAGTATGTCTTTGGCGGAATGGCCGGTGGCCTGATCCTTGGATCCATCTTTAAGAAAGGAACCGAGGGCCTGATCATTGGAGCCCTCGCGGGAATCGCCGCGGCTGAAACCGACAAATCCGGCGATGGTGACTTGGTCCTCAAATCTGGCACCAAGGTCGGGGCCCTCTTTGAGAAGTCCGTGACCCTGAACTGGGATCGTCGCTACGACCTTTCGGCTCGCACTGACCGAGACGATCGCTTTAGCCGCGACGACCGGACCGACCGAAGCGACCGAAACGACCGATTCGATCGGGATGATCGGCTCTCCACCCCGGACCGCGTGGACCGCGATGATCGTTTCAGCACGAATGACGATCGCGACTCCCGTGACGATCGTGAGGCAAGCTTCCGCTGCGGCGAGCGCGACCTGCGATTCAGCCGCGAGCTTCGCCCCTTCCGCGACCGTGATACCTGGATGGTGCCTCTGGAGCGCACGAGCGAGCAGATGAAGTTGCGCACCGATAAGGTTGGTCGCGTTTTCTACATCGAGAACGACGACTCACTCCTGAAGGTCGAGGTCGACTCGCGAGACTATCGACTGAATGGCCGCCGCCTCACGGCGGACCGACCGGTCATCGAGCGCAACGGCGTGGTCTTCATTCCCCTGAGCATGCTCGCGGGAGTCACGACCGAGATCATCACCATCGACGGCAAGCGACTCGAAACGGGCCGCTAGAGCCCACACCTGGCCCAGCATTCCTGAGCATTCCGGCGAACTTTCACTAACGAGTGAAAGTTCGCCTTGCGTTTGGTCATAATGAAACCAGGGCCATGAGCGCAACCAAAACCGAACAGCCGATCTGGGAATCCGAGGGCGCGCAAAAGCGCCGCGCGGTCCAGCGCATGTTTGGTGAGATCGCTCCCTCCTACGACCGGCTCAACGCCTGGATGTCGTTCCGCCTTCACCACAAGTGGCGCGAACTCGCTGTGGGAGTGCTAAATCTTAAGCCAGGTGCTCGCGTGCTGGATGTTTGCTGCGGAACGGGTGATTTCCTTCTGCCCCTCAAGCAAGCCGTAGGCGCGACCGGATTGGTCTTCGGAGTCGATTTCAGTGGTCCGATGATTGCCCAAGTGACCCCCAAGACCGGTTGCGACGTGGCCCTCGGCGATGCCTGCGCCTTGCCCATTGCCAGCGGGAGTTTTGACGCCGTCACAGTGGGTTGGGGCATCCGAAACGTGCCCGACATCGACCAGGCCCATCGTGAAATCGCCCGCGTTCTCCGCCCGGGCGGAAGGTTTGTCTCCCTCGATATGGCGCGACCACGGCAAGCCGTGATCGGGGCCCTTAGCACCTGGGCTTTCCAGAATTTGGTGCCGAAACTTGGTGCTTTGTTTGGCAGCAAAGACGCCTATACTTACCTGCCGAAAAGCACAGAACGGTTTTCCACGCGAGAACAACTCGTGGAATCGATGGAAAAAGCGGGCTTCGAAGATATCCACTATCGGGATCTCATGATGGGAAACATTTGCATGCATTGGGGAGTGAAGCGATGACGGCATCCGCACTGAAAGCGATGACGGAAGGCCGAATACGCCCCGAACTCCTCGCCCAGATCACCGATGAGGTCTCCGGCGTCGAGCAAGAGCTGCAAACCCAGATGCGCTCGAAGGTCCGACTGGTCAACGAAGTCTGCAAGCACACTTTGGAAGCGGGCGGCAAGCGATTGCGCCCCGCGTTTGTTGCATTAGCCGCTCGTGCCACTGGCGATGGCTTCTCCAGCGACCGAGCCCGCAAACTCGGCGCGTGCATGGAGATGATCCACATGGCGACCCTGATGCACGACGACGTGGTGGACAACGCTGCCACGCGACGCGGTCGTGAAACTGCCAGCGCGCGTTTTGGCAACACCGGCGCGATCTTGAGTGGTGACGTTTTGCTCGCCAAGTCGATGGCGATCCTTGCCCAAGATGGCGACCTCGAAATCATCCGAGTGACGTCGGACATGGTCGTTCAGATGGCCGAGGGCGAGGTTCGCGAGCTTGAGGTCCGGGGTGACTTTGACCTTTCCGCGGAAGCCCACGTCGAGGTCCTGCGCCTGAAGACCGCCTCCTTCATCGAGTGCTGCTGCGAAGTTGGTGCTCTCGCCACCGGAGCCTCCCCCGAGATTCGCCGGTCGTTGCGCGAGTATGGCTACCACGTGGGCCTTGCGTTCCAGATCGTGGATGACCTCCTGGACTATCGCGGCGACCGAACCAAGATCGGCAAGCAACTCGCCACCGATTTCCGCGAAGGCTGCGCCACCTATCCCCTGATCTTTCTCCGACCCTACCTCTCCGAAGCCGAGAGCCAGATGGCGCGACGACGGTTCGGAAACGGCGTCAGTGACGACGAAATCCGCATGATCTGCGATTGGATGGACACGCGCGGCGCATTCGCCGAGTCGGAAGCGAAGGCGAGAACGCACGTAGATCAGGCCCTCGAAGCGATGTCACGACTTCCGGAAACGCCCGCTCGGGAGTTGCTGGAGACGGTCGCTGAATACGTCCTTCTGCGCCAGACCTAAGCGGTTAGGTCGCTAAGACAGTCCTCGGATTGTTTCAGCGAATCGGACGAGTTGGTCTAGCTCCTTCGTGATGACAGAGATCACGATGTCAAGTTCGATCTCCGAGTATTGGTGAACGGCTAGATTCCGAAATCCGACCATTCTTCGCATTTGGTCTGCAATCTCTGGCGAGATGATTCCCTCGGTGCGCAGGAGATGAAAGCTTTCCGCACTTGATTTAGGTATCCCCAGCTTTCGGATTCGAATCAGGTGGTTCGCGAGGTCAATCGCACCGTCGCAGGCTCGAATCACATTGAGAATCGCCGCGTCTTGTCGACTGTAATCCGTTCGAAAGCTATCCGGATCACCTTGGTACTCTTCGCGAGCGCGCCGGACACACCTCTGGATGCTCTGAATCTTATTCGTTAAGACGTCACTCATACATTGTAGGCTTTCCCCGTCAAGGCAAAGTCCTCCAGAATCTCTCTGCGCTCTTCGTTCAGCTTTTGGTAAAGCGACAAAGTCATGAATTCAAACTCACACTTTGCATCTTCATCACCGCAGAACAGTAAGCGACCGTGCTCCACGATCTCCTTCTGAAAGACCGTCGCAACACTCCGCGCGCTGAGAAGGTCAACCGTTCGCCCGAGGGCGTCTTCCAAAGCAAAACGACAGTCGCTAAGCATCAAGGAAGCCGCACTCTGCGAATGCGGCAGCAAAATCGCGATGTCGACATCGCTGTCGCCTCGCTCGTCCTCAGTCGCGTATGACCCGAAGAGGTAAATCGCCTGAGCCGAGGGATAATGACGCAAGACGATTGCAACTATATTCTCCGCCTGCGACATGCCACCAAGATACCAGCATGCCGCCGAGGCGTCGTTAGGGAATTCTCATCTCGTACTGGTCCGCCTTGTCGTTGGTCGAGCTTGTCTTCGAGATCGCGTAAATCTTGCCTCGGCTGGGCTTGATCACATAGATCCAGTCTTTCTGCGAGACCACACCCGTGCCACCCTCGGGGATCGCGACGCTGAAGTCGCCGATTGTGTGGATGAGGGACGAACTTGGGTCGTCGCTCTGCACGAGCGTCTGGGCGCGGAGGGGCAGAACGACAGCAAGGATCAATGCAGTGATCGCGACGCCGAGGACAAAAGCAACAAACGGTTTCACAGCCGCATTTTGGCCCAGAAACGATCCGGGCTCAGCTCGAAGGCCAAGCTATCGCAGAAACAGGCTCGCCGCGGGGTTGTTCGTCTCATCCGCGTACTCGAAGCCGACGCTGTCGAGGAACTCAAAGTAGGCCGCTTCTTCTTCGGGAGGCACCTGGATACCGACGAGGACGCGTCCGTAGTCGGAGCCGTGGTTTCGATAGTGGAAGAGGCTGATGTTCCACGGGTGGCTCATGGCCTCCAAGAATCCAAGGAGGGCGCCCGCACGTTCGGGGAAGCTGAATGAGGTCAGACGTTCGTTCGCCGCTTCAGCCCGGCCACCGACCATGTGGCGCACGTGGAGTTTGGCCAGTTCGTTATCCGTTAGGTCGAGTACGTCGTAACCTCTGAAGCGTAGTTGGGCCGCAACCTGGAGGGCTTCGTCGGGCGAACTGATCCGGAGGCCGACGAAGACATGGGCTTGCTTCTCATCGGCGTAGCGATAGTTGAACTCCGTCACCGCAAGGCTGCCAATCGTCTGGCAGAACTCGCGGAAGCTACCGGGACGCTCGGGAATGGTGACGGCAAAGACGGCTTCACGCCGTTCGCCGATTTCGGCTCGTTCGGAGACGTGGCGGAGGGTATCGAAATTCAGGTTGGCCCCGCAAGCAATCGCCACGAGGTGCTCGCCCTTCGCGCCGGTCTGCTCGATGTAGCGCTTCATCCCCGCCACCGAGAGTGCCCCAGCGGGCTCCAAAATGGCGCGTCGATCTTCGAAAACATCCTTCATCGCGGCGCAGATCTCGTCGTTCTCGACGACGATCATCTCGTCAATCTTGATGGCCTTGGCGAGGCGGAAGGTCTCTTCTCCCACTTGACGCACGGCGACACCGTCGGCAAAGCGACCCACCCGGTCGAGTTTCTCACGCTCGCCCGACTTAAGCGACCTAGCCATGGCGGCAGCGTCGCGTGGCTCAACCCCGATGATCTTCACGCCGGGGCGCAGCGAACGTATCACCGCCCCGACTCCACCGATGAGACCACCGCCACCGACGGCAACAAAGATCGCGTCGAACTGGCCGCGCTTTTGCTTGATGATCTCCAAACCGACCGTCGCTTGCCCAGCGATGACGTCCGGATCATCGTATGGGTGCACGAAAAGCGCCCCGCTCGCTTGGCCCAACTCGACTGCGTGGGCGTAGGCGGCATCGTAGTTATCGCCAAAGAGTACGACTGTGCCGCCGAGGTTCTCGACGGCGACGATCTTGATGGTCGGGGTTGTCACCGGCATCACGATGGTGGCGGCAACCCCAAGTCGGCTCGCCGAGAGTGCGACACCCTGAGCATGGTTGCCCGCCGAAGCGCAAATCACGCCGTTCGCCAAGGTTTCCGGACGGGCGCTCGCCATCTTGTGGTAGGCACCGCGCAGTTTGAACGAGAAAACCTTTGGCTGCAGGTCCTCGCGCTTCAGCCAAATCTCGTTGTTCCACCGCCGCGAGAGCGTGGGGGCATGGTCGAGGGGGCTCTCGATAGCCACATCGTAAACGGATGATGCGAGCAGAGCGCGACGGAGGTAGGCGTCTAACATGTCCATTCGGTCAACACGCGCCGTTGAGTGTCAGCAGAGTGTACTGCCAGTTCACTATGCGACAAACGGCTGCAGCACCTGCCACACGCTCTCTGGCCAATCGGCCGGAGGCAGCAGCGGAAGGCGTGGGGTGGCGTGTTCGATAAATCCGAGGCGGTGCACCAGGGCCTTATTGGTGGTCGGTTGAGGCGAGCGGCGGATGGCTTGGATCGCGGGCAGAAGCATCTGGAACTTGGTTTCGGCGCTTTCGCGGCGGCCCGGGGTGTCCCAGTCGCGGATGATTTCGCCGAGCCAGTGCGACAGGGTGTTGGCGGCTCCGCTGATGGTCCCGCTCCAGCTGGCCTCCAGAGCCTGCAACAGAAGCGATTCATCGCCGACGAACAGTGATTGCTCGGGCCGGGTCGCTTGGCGGTAGGGGATGAGGTTCTCGGCTGATCCGCTGGAGTCCTTTACTCCGATGAGGTTGGGATGGTCGGCAAGCCGCCCCAATAAGTCTGCCGAGATCGTGAATCCGGTGCGGGCGGGGAAATTGTAGAGGAGAGTCGGGCAGTCGCCTTGGTCCAGTACCGATCGGAACCAGGCTTCTATGCCTGCTTCGGAAGCCTCCCGGAAGAACATGGGGGCCATGAGGAGGACGATGCCGCCGGCTCGGGCCGTCTGTCGACTCAGCCAGACCGCCTCGTCCAGGCTCGGCGTGGCGACACCGAGAATCACGCGTCGCTTTGGGGCCAATGGCACCAGATCGCGGACTAGGTCGCGCTTCTCTGTGGCACTAAGGGATGGGCCCTCGCCATTGGTGCCGCCGATCAACACGCCTGAGCAATCGGTCGAATCGAAGTGGGCGAGCAGTCGAGCGAAGCTGGGTCGATCAACCTCGCCCGAAGGTGTCATCGGGGTCACCGACGCTGGGTAGACCCCTCGGGGAATCAACTGAGCACCTTGGTGCGGACATCGCCCAAGCTGACCTGCGCCTCGCCTTCACCGGCCCAAGCTCGAAGCACGACCTCATCGCCCGCTTGCAGGAACGCTCGGCGTTCGCCGGTTTCTTCCATAACCAAGGGCATCGAGCCGCGCCAGGTGAGCTCAAGCATGGACCCATAGGTGCCTTCTTCGGTCCCGCTGATGGTTCCGGTCGCATAGAGGTCACCCGGCTCGAGGGGAGTCCCGTTTGAGCTTTGGTGGGCGATCTGTTGAGCGAATGACCAGTAGAGGTGTTTGGCGTTGGACGAGCAGATGACCTGTGGTTGCGTCATTTGGGCAGTCTGGAGGGTGACCTCCAGTTGGATGTCAAAGGCAGTTGAGCCGCGAAGGTGGGGCAGGGGCTCGGGGTCTTGCTCCATTCCGGCCAATCGGAAAGGCTCCAGGGCATCCAGGCTGACGAGCCAGGGGCTGACGCTGGTGGCGAAGCTCTTGGCCAAGAATGGGCCGAGGGGTTGGTATTCGAACCGCTGAAAATCCCGGGCCGACCAGTCGTTCACGATGACGAGGCCAGCGATGGCTTGCTCGGCTTCTTCGACCGGAATGACCTCGCCCGGCTGGGTCTCTTGGGCCAGATAGAAGCCGAGTTCCAACTCGAAATCCAGCTCTTTGGTCGGGCCGAAGGTCGGCGGTTGCTCACCGACGCGGGTCTGGCCAGAGGGGCGATAGATGGCTTGCTCAGTGGGAAAGACACTGGAGGCGCGGCCATTGTAACCGACCGGGATGTGGCGATAGTTTGGCAGCAAGGGCGGCTGATCGGGGCGGAACATGCGGCCGACGTTGCTGGCATGGTGGATGCCGGAATAGAAATCCACGAAGGCCTTTGGCCGGGCGGGCAAGAGCATTCGTACGCCTTCAGCTGGACGGGCGAACTCGGCGAGGACGTCCGGTTTGGTCCGGTAGAGCTCGATGATTGCGTTCCTGACCTCGGAAAGGACCCGGCGACCGAGGGGCAGGGCGTCGCCGAGGCTGTGCGATCGGACGGTCGGAATCGGGACCTTGCCGGCGGCGGCGAGGCGATGGATTTCGTACAGGTCGGGGCCGATCCTGGTCACCCAGGTGGGTCGGCCGTCGAGGAGGGCGGTGCCGAAGGGCACGTTGGCGAGGCCAAATCCGCTGGTGCTCATGAGAGGAGAGTCTCCAGTTCGGACCAGGGCTCATCGATGGAGCAGGAGCCGATGCTGACGAGGACTGACCGCGCTTCTTCGATGAACTCAACACTGGCGGAGAGGTCGCGCCAGCGGACGGTTTTCTCTTCAAAGGACCAGGCCTTGGGGTCGGCGTCGTCCAGGATGGCCGCGAGTTCGGCCCGGCTGAGGTCATTGCTCAGGGTCAGGGCGAGGCCGCCGAAGACGTTGACGAAGCCGTGCATGCGTCCACCGGTGACGGGGTCGAGGGTGGGCAAGGGATGGTGAAGCCCGCCGGTCAGCTTGCAGGGGAGGTCGATCGAGGCGCAGTGGTGAAGGAAAGCGGAGACGTGGGCAGAGGAGGGAAAGTGGTCGGCGGTTGCGCCACCTGTGCGGACCTTAGCCTGAATCCCCTCGGTCTCGGAGACGGCGGCGATTTGATCCTCCAAGGCATCGGTCCAGGGCAGTTCGGCGTACCACTCTAGGCCCTCGAACTGGTAGAGATCGCGCAGGGAGGCGGCGAACCCGATGCCATCGGCGACTCGCAGCTCATAGGCACCGAGGGTCACGAGTTCGGGGGCGTTCTCTTCGAAGATGCTCATCTCCTCGGCTTCCTGAACCCGGGCGTCTTGCCAGGCGCCGTATTCGGTGAGTGCTCGGCCCGCGACGGTGACCTCAACGGCGAAGGTGGGCGGCTCGGCCTCGACGATTTGGGCGAGGGCGGGAAGCTGGTCGGCGGGGCAGGCAAAGCGGGCCACCCAGCCCGCCTCGGGGCCGCGCAGATGGCGAAGGTAGGTGGTCCAAGCCACCGACAGCTCTTGACGGGCGGGGGGAAAGACCCCAGCAAAGTCGATTGCGCGGGCAAAAAGCCGATCCAGTGAAGCCATCATTACTGTCCAGTGTAGCCAAGCGAAAGCCCCTTTGGGTATTCTCTCTTGGCCCGGGCTCATAGCTCAGTTGGTTAGAGCGCACCCCTGATAAGGGTGAGGTCGCTAGTTCGAATCTAGCTGGGCCCACCAAGGTTAATCCTCGAATTTGAGATCAAATTCGAGGATTTCTTTGTTTCGGATCCTGGTCTCTTCGGTTGGTCTTTTCGGAAACTGCCACTGGGCACCCTGGCACGATCATCCACGGCGACCAGTGGCACGTTCTGTGATCTTTGTCACTTGATTTTTGACTTGATTTTGGTGCGCTCCGGGGGTTGTTAAGTTAATCAAGTGATCTTTGGCGGTGAGTGGGTGTCCGCTAGATAGGTATCGGGAGGCGGAAATGGCAACCAGTGGCCATTCCTTTCCGCGCCCTGTCCGCAAAGCGCGAGGTGTACAACCCCTCCGGGGTTGAATGTCGCGGTGGGCATGGTGCCCAGGGGTGATGACCCCTGGCTTTTGGATGTTGAACGGCTCCGCCGTGGGGGACGTCGGTCCGCTCGAGCGTATCTATCCCTCTGATTGGCCCGCTGGCCGTCGCGGACCGCTTGGACGAGGCGTCCAAGATCCGTTTAGCGGACGGGGCGTCCGCGCTCCACGTGGTGGTGGGCCCCCTTCGAGCGAAAAGGTCGGACGACGACGGTTGGCATGATTAGGGCGCGCCAATTTACATTTCCCGCGTGAGCCTGTAAGGTATTGATGGAGCCAAGCCGATACTGGTGGCCCCTCAAAGCCTAAGGTGACCTATGTTGACGGAGACAGTTCTATTCTTTACGCCTGCGCTCTTCGGATGGTCTGTGTCTCCAGCGCTTGGTTCAACGCAAGTCAGGGTCGATAGTGTCGCCTCGCTGGTTGCGGCCGTTCGGGACCAGCCGGAGAACTCAGAGATTCGGATCGCCGCCGGTGTTTATCGACTCAACGCGCCCCTTGATCTAAAGACTGGAGTCCGGCTGATCGGTGCGGGGATTGGGAAAACCACGATCACTCACGCGGAAACTTGGAAAGCGGGTACCGCCACGCTCCCCGATCCTGAGACAAACCACGAAAAGTTTGACCGTTCCGGCTACCTCATTCGGTGCGTAAACGATGCGAAGGACATAGCGGTGACAGATCTCACCCTCAAGGGGCCAGCATTGCATGGGGCGATTTTTGGATTTGGCAATGAAGGGCTTAACTTCCACCGGCTAAGGATTGAGAACTTCATGTCGTCGGGCATCCGAACCTACGCGATGCGTCGCGTGAAGATTTCCGGTTGCACGTTCGTCGATGCAGGCCAGAGATGGGATAACGGCAAGCTGGGCTTGACAGGCGGCCTGACGGGAGGTGGAATCTTTGCGATCTGGATGTCCGACACGGAGATCTGGAACAACCGGTTCTTGTTCACGAAAACTGCACCTAACGAACACTACTACGGCATCAAAGGACGTGAGGCGCGGCGATGCAGAATCCACCATAACACCATCGAAACGGGATTTTCGATCGAACTTCCGTTCGAGGGAGACGAGGATGTGGAAATTGACCACAACATATTACGTTATGCCGTCAGCATCCCAAAGTACGCAGGCGGACCTGTTCCCAAAAGTGGTCGCACCTTCCATATCCATCACAACTACTTCACCGATGGCTACTCCATCGAATTCGTCCGCAATGGAGTGGAGATAGATCATAACCTGTTTGACTTTAGTGCGGAGCTTGATGGAAGCAATCTGATCTCCGCCTTTGGAGATGCGGCCGCGCCGGGCCCCGCTACTTTTCATAACAACCTAGTGAGCAATCCGGGACGGGGTGTCATTTGGATGAACGAGCCTTACGGACGGCTCGAGGTTCGGAACAACCACATTGTTGCTCGCACCACGAAGACGCCTCGTACGGACGGGCTTTTTGGCTTTCACACCCAAAGCGACTTCAGGACTTTTTCGTTCCGGGATAACATTATTGAGTGTCGCGGCCTGCAGCGTCCGCTCTTCCGGAATGACGAAAGCGGCCACTCAAGGATTGAGAACAACCGACTCATCGGGATCACCGACAAGAACCGATACGCGAACCCGATGACTGGGAAGCCGATAGGGCTAGAACAACCCCTAAAGTTCCAGTGTGGGGTCAATAGTGAACTCACAGTTGATGGCTGGAAGGTATCGCCGTCTTTGGTCAAAGCAAATGGCAAGAAGTAGCGCGGTGATTGACTAGGCTAACTCTATTCCCAACGCAGGTTGGTCGGCAAGCCTTGAAAGAAAACGATTTCGCGCCTTCGCCTAATCGAGAGCTACGAGTTCATAGCCCGCACTCCGTCCTCCTGCTCCATCAGAACGGAAAATTGACTTGGCCACAAGGTCAGCTAGGTCACGAGTGGCGGTGGCATCGGAGCAGTCGCCCAGCTTGGCGTACTTTTTGTTGGTCATACGGCCTTCCCAGCCCATTAGCATTCGTGAGATGACCCGCTTCTGGCGCTCATTAAGTTGGACATCCTTGATGTGCTGCCAGAACCTTGTCCGTTCGATGGCTTGACCCACTGTCTGGATTGCCGCGTCAAGAGTAGCGATGAGGACGTTCAGATACCACGAAAGCCACTCGGTGTAGTCCAGGTTTCCTTTCTGGGTGGATTCCAGGACGTCGTAGTAAGCATTTCGGTTTGTATGGATCTGGCTTGCTAGGCTATAGGGGCGATGGGGTTTCTGGTCGGCCCGCGCGAGGAGCAAGTCCATGATGTTTCGACCGATACGGCCATTGCCATCATCCATGGGGTGGATGCTCTCAAACCAGATATGGGCGATTCCGGCTTTCAGGATTGCGCTTTCTTCGTTCTCCCCTTCCACCCACCCCAGGAACGCGGACATTTCGGCAGGGAGCCGTTCGGCCGATGGAGCCTCGAAGTGGATAATCTCCCGTCCCCGCTTTTGGGACACCACCACCATTGGCCCTTGCGCGTCATCTCGCCAGTCGCCAACTTTCACGGGGCCAAGTGAATTGCGTCCGGTTGGGAATAGTGCGGCATGCCAGTTGAAGATTCGGTCTGCCGTCAGGGGCTCGTGATACCTTTGCGCTGCGTCGATGGCCATCTCAACCAGGCCTTCGATGTAGTGATCGGTGCGGGCGATCCCCCCACGTTCCACGCCCAGACGACGCGCAACGGAGTTCTTGACCGTTTCAATGTCCAGCTTTTCGCCTTCAATTGCACTGGATTTGACAAGCTCTTCCGACAAGGCCTCGATGTCTTGGTCTTGGAGCCCGTCAAATCCGATGGCCTCCAAGATTCCGAACAGCCTTCCGCGCCTCAAATTGACCTTTTCGAGGTCGGAAAGCAGGCTGGGCAGGTCGTAGGTGTACGCGGGCCACTGGTCCAGTTCATGAATGTACGTTGGCACTGAGGCGATTATGGCATCTATTCGCCTCACTTTATGAGGCGAATAGGGCGTGTATTCGCCTCATGGCCGTGAGTTTCGTCTACAGACCGCATGCAGTCGTTCCCTGCGGCTGATCATGTCTTCGATCTCGTCAACGTTTCGGTTTTCTCGCCAGCGAGAGTGATGAGAGCCTTGTCGTCCTTTAATTCAACCCGATAGGCAAGATCACGGCTTAGGAACCCGCCCGAACGCAGCAGCGCAAGGGGCCTGCGGCCCGTATTCGAAACCAAGAACAAGTGGCCGTCGGAGTCCAATTCCAATTTGTAGCTACCATACTCGCCTGTCGGGAGCGAAGGAGCAGGGGCCAGCTTTACCTCCTCTTTCAAATCGGCTTCGGCGGCCCTTAACCAGTCGGCGAGACTGGCGGTCTTGGCAAGTGAAGGGTCCATCCTGAAGGCTCGGGCTTGCACCGATACCGCTTCCGCGACCTTTCCAGTTAGCACCAGGCACTTGGTCCACCCCTGCAGCATCGAGGCGTCGGCGGAATCTGTCGTGCTTGCGACCCGGAAGAAAGGTTCGGCCGCGATCGTATCCCCACGAAACAGATTGAAGTACCCAAGGTTCCGCGCGACCTTGTTCGCGGTCTTTGGGTCCTTCACGGTCATCTGGCGAAACTCTTGCACCCCTGCTTCAATGTCTCGATCAAGGGCGAGTGTAATCCGCTTCCAGGCTTTTCGGTATGCGGTTGACACCTGCTCATAGCCAACCCAACTCACGCCTGCATCCCTCATGCCTCCAATCCGCGCGAGGGCCTCGGCGGAGTGAAGCCCGTCCTGGGCATTCGTAAAGAAGACCAGGGCATCCCGCTTGGCGGGATCGGCCAGAAGTAGGCTGCTAGACCCGCCATTGTCGCCCCATTGAAAGCCAATCCATCTTCTCCCTTGTCGCTGGAGGAGGATGCCGAGGCCAGCTGCGAGTTCGGATCGGCTCCGCTTGGCAACAGAGGGGTCGGAGAACTCCCCCGTGATCCGGACTTGAGGCGTGAACATCGCGCGAAGCGAGCCCTCTCGAAGCACTTTGCCCTCCAGGACGGCCGCCCACAACCGAGCATAGTCGGTCGCGCAGGTGATCAAGTCGAAGGCGCCTGTCCCGGCTGCGCTCGTCATCTGACTCTGGCGACGCAGTAGCCAGTTCACCCCCTCCGCACGGTTATCGGCAAACCGCGCCGAGTAAACAAAACTCGACCGCTTCATGAGGAGCGGTTGGAAGAGGGTGCGATTTGCCCAATCCTCAAGCGAAGCACCGAGTTTCTTTTCCGCGATCTGTTGCAGATAGCGGAAACCCAGGGTCGAGTACGAAAAGCGGCTTCCCGGTTTCGACTCTAGCAGCGGCTGGTTGAAAGAAAGACCGCTCGAGTGGCTCAGAAGCATTCGGATCGTGATCTCGGAACGTCGCAGATCTCTTAGACCCTGCAAATCGACGATGGAATTCGCCTTCTGGTCTAGGTCGAGGTTTCCGCTATCGACGAGCGAAAGGATGGCAATGGCCACTATCGGCTTTCCTAAAGACGCTGCCTCAAAAGCGGTTTCGGGGTCGACGGGTGCGGCATTCTTCGAGCGGTCTGACGCCTTGCGGCGTCCGAGGGCGTCGTTCCACTTTAACGAACCAGCCTCCACCTTGGCGACTGATATGCCAGGGATATCGCCAGCCACAAGAGCCTTCGACCAAGTACCAGACGGTGGGCCGCCTTCCAGCGGAAGAAAGCCCGCCAGATGACTTGCTAAGAGGAGATGACTAGTGAGAGCGACAAGCACAAATTCAACTTACTTAAAGTGATGCGGCAATGTTCCCGCTTCACTGACAATCGTCGTGGGCCATCTTGGCCAGAAAACCGGGATCGGCAGACTTTGTTGTGGGCATGAACTTCGTGCCTAGTCGGGTTAGGATTTGGCCGGGGCGCGGGCCGGTTGGGCGGCTGTTGCGCATAACGGGGGTGCCGTTGACGAAGACGTCGGTGATGCCGACGGAGAGGGTCGTGGGCGAGGCGGG
>JBMOJD010000024.1:0-37791 GCA_049317025.1 Fimbriimonas sp.
TCACCAAGGACGGCGTCACCGTCGCCAAGGAGATCGAGCTTGAGGATCCCTACGAAAATATGGGCGCCCAGCTCTGCAAGGAAGTTGCCAGCAAGACCAACGATGTCGCTGGTGACGGAACTACCACCGCGACCGTTCTGGCTCAGGCCATCGTGAACGAGGGTCTTCGATACGTTGCCGCCGGTGGAAACCCCATCGCCGTGAAGCGCGGAATCGACAAAGCCGTTGAGCTCGTGATCGCTGAGATCAAGAAGACTGCCCAGCCCATCAAGGACAAGGAGCAGGTCGAGTTCGTTGCCACCATCGCCGGTAACGACCCCGAAGTCGGCAAGCACGTTGCTGAAGCAATGGACAAGGTCGGCAAGGATGGCGTCATCACCGTCGAAGAGTCGAAGGGTCGGGACACCGCCCTCGAAGTCGTCGAAGGAATGCAGTTCGACCGCGGCTACATCAGCCCCTATTTCGTCACCGACCCCGAGCGCATGGAAGCTGTGCTTGAGAACCCCCTGATCCTCATCCACGAGAAGAAGATCAGCAGCGCTCAGGAGTTCCTGCCGTTCCTTGAGAAGGCCGCCGCGAGCCGACGCCCGATCCTCCTGATCGCCGAGGACATCGAGGGCGACGCCCTTGCCACCATCGTTCTGAACAAGATCCGTGGCGTTCTCCAGATCTCCGCCGTCAAGGCTCCGGGATTCGGCGACCGACGCAAGGCCATGTTGGAAGACATCGCCATCCTGACGAACGGCAAGTTCATCAGCGAGGACCTCGGAACTAAGGTTGAGAATGTGACCATCGACATGCTTGGCACCGCCAAGAAGGTCGTCATCACGAAGGAAGAGACCACGATCATCGAGGGTGCTGGAACCAAGGAAGCCGTTATGGGCCGAATCCAGCAGATCAAGAGCCAGATCGAGAACACCGACAGCAACTACGACCGTGAGAAGCTGCAAGAGCGACTTGCTAAGCTGAGCGGCGGCGTCGCTGTCATCAAGGTCGGCGCTTCCACGGAGACCGAGCTCAAGGAAAAGAAGCACCGATACGAGGACGCCCTTTCGGCCACTCGTGCTGCGGTTGAGGAAGGCATCGTCCCCGGTGGCGGCGTCACTCTGCTCCGCGCTTCGATCGCCCTTGAGACCTCCGGTCTCACCGGTGATGAGCTGACCGGTGTCAACATCGTCCGCCGAGCGCTCGAAGAGCCCCTCCGACAGATCGCGGCTAACGCTGGTCTCGAAGGATCTGTCATCGTCGAGAAGGTTCGCAATGCGGCCGCTGGCTTCGGCCTGAACGCCGTCACCGGCGAGTTGGTCGACATGGTCGCCGCTGGCATCGTTGATCCGGCTAAAGTCACTCGATCCACGATTCAGAACGCTGCCTCCATCGCAGGCCTCGTGCTGACGACGGAAGCCCTGGTCGTCGAGAAGCCCGAGCCCAAGAAGGCCGGTGCTGGTGCCCCTGGCATGGGCGGCATGGACGGTATGGACTACTAAGAGCGCTCTGCGCTTTTGCTTCCGGTTCGGCCCGCAGGATTTTCCTGCGGGCCAATTTTTTCGAAAGACCGGTAGGACTTATGGGGCTCATAGGTCCTATTGACAGAGTTGCCGATGGTTTCTTATAGAACTAGCCTCACGAACCAACAGCCAAGCGGGCACGAGGTAACCTTTTCAAATGCGCTCCATCCGCACATTCAAGTCTCACGATGAAGCGGAAGAAGCGGACCGCCAATACTACGCGAGCCTGACACCTGACGAGCGGGTGGCGCTATTGGTCCAAATGATCGAGGATTACTATGGCCCTCAACCCAGATTGGAAAGACTTCCTCGAACTTCTGAACCAGAACGAAGTTGAGTATCTCATTGTTGGTGCCTTTGCACTCGCACACCACGGAATTCCAAGGCTGACCGGTGACATCGACTTTTGGTGCCGTCCTTCGCGCTCGAACGCCACTGCGCTGTTGAGCGCCCTGCAGGCCTTCGGGATGGGAGGGCTCAACATCACGGTGGAAGATCTGACAAAGGAAGACGGGGTCATTCAGATTGGATATCCTCCCCGACGCATTGATCTCCTCACGGCGATCAACGCCGTAGAATTCCAAGGAGCCTGGGAACGCAGAACTTCGGGGCTTCTTGATGGAGTGCCCACCCAGTTCATCTCGGTAGAGGACCTTCGAACGAACAAAAGAGCAGTGGGTCGGCCAAAAGACCTTGCCGACCTTGCGAGCATCGACGCCATCACGAAGCCGTAGGCGGCCCTGAGGCACGTCAACATCCTTGGCATCGCCGGGATGCCGGACGGGGACCCCGGGGAGGGACTCGACGCCGCGAGGCGGAGGGCTCATCCGGGGTATCCTATGCTTCTATCACTGGCGAACTGCCAGGAGGCGAGTCGACGTTGCGCGCTAAGAGTTACCTCTTTTTACTTCTTGTTCTCGGTCTGGGTGTTCTCTCGGGATTTTTCTACCAGGCGAGTAAATTCAACTATGGTTTGGACGTTCGAGGCGGTATCCGCTTCACGTACAAAATGGACTTGGAGAAGCTGACTCCGAAACAGCGTGAGGACCTGGTTGGCGTCAAAGCCCGCCTCCTGAGCATCCTCCAAAACCGAGCGGTGGGGCCTCTGGGAGTCTCCGAGCCGACCGTTTCGGCCAAAGGCGCGGACCAATTCGTGATCGAATTGCCCGGTCTCACCGACATCGAGACCGCCCGCCAGGTTATTGGCACCTCGGCCAAAATCAAGTTCTACCACGCCAAAAACGTGGTGACTCCGAAGAACGAATACCGCACCTATATCGCCTCGGATTCGGCCAAGAACGACGAAAACCCGGCCGTTTCCTTCCAGCGAAAGGTTGGCGGCACGGGTGAGATCAAGCCCGGCACGCCGGAATACGCGGCCGTGATCGCGGGCTGGGACATGATTCTTCAGGGCGACGAGCTCGCTTCCGCCGAGCTCCACGTCCAGAATGGCAGCACGATTCCGGCGATGAACTTCTCGTCTGAAGGCGCGCGCAAGATGGAAGCCTGGACCCGCAAGGTCTACAACCGCCGCGAGAACCTTGCTGCGGTTCTGGACGGAAAGGTCCTCAGCATCGCCAGCGTGATGGACGACACGATCCTGAAGGACAACGCCATCATCACCGGCACCTTCACGACCAAGTACGTGCAACGCCTCGTGGACCTGCTGAATGCGGGTGCGCTGCCGGTGGACCTGGTGCCGCTCAGCAGCGAAAAAGTCGATCCGACCATCGGCAATTCTGCCCTGGAGAAGATGGTCTTCGCGGGAGCGATCGCTTTTTCTGTCATTGCGGTCTTCCTCATCGCCTACTATGCCTTCCCTGGCCTCGTCGCCCTTGTGGCGCTCTTGCTCTACATCTTGTTCACCCTGACGGTGCTCAAGCTGATCAATGCCACCTTCTCGCTGGCCGCAATCGCTGGCTTCATCCTCTCGGTGGGCATGGCCGTCGACGCTAACATCCTTGTCTTTGAGCGATTCAAAGAAGAGATGAAGCGAGGACGGACGCTGACGACAGCCCTGGAGCTCGGCTTCCGGCGGGCGCTCCCGGCGATTATCGACTCGAACGCTTGTACCATCCTAACGTCGTTGGTCTTGGCGAATCTCGGTACGGGCCCGGTCAAGGGCTTCGCCACAACACTTATCATTGGTGTCTTGATCTCGCTGTTCACGGCGGTCTTTGTCACCCGCTCGCTGCTGATGTTCCTCGTGGGCTCCGGCATCGGCGACAACCCCAAGTGGTACGCCGTCAACCGAAGCTGGTTCGGCGAGCGATTCGAAGACACGGCGAACGAGAAGCCCTTCGAGATCATGCAGAAGTCGAAGCGCTGGTTCGGGATTTCGATCCTCACCGTTGTAGTCGGCCTTCCCTTCATCTTCATGGGCGGCTTGAAGCCGAACGTCGAGTTCCTTGGGGGATCGGAAGCGGTCTTCTCGCTTCAGGGAAGCCAGCTGGACGGCAACACGATTCGCGAGAGCCTGGAAAAGAACGGCTTCAAGGGAGTCAACGTCAAGTTGGGCACCTTCGAGCCGCAGGACTTGGCGGTTACGCTTTCGAAGTCCACTGAATTGGCGCCGCTGGACGAAAAGGCTCAACTCGCCAAGATCGCTGAGATTGCGGGCTTGGGGACGGCGACTCCACGCGGAGTGAAGGAACTTCCTGCCGATGAGGCGGGCCAGATGCCCAAGCTGGTGCTGACCTATGACAACGAGGGCAGTCGGCTCTCGACGATCGAGGTCGTGCGCAAGCTTCAGGACGGTGGATTTGCCTCAGCTCAGGCTCAGTTGGTGAAGGCAGGCGACGCTCAGCGTTCCGTCTACATCACGATTCCGCCGACCGAACGAATCTCGTCGCTGAAATCGGACAACGAGAAGATCAAGCTTGTTTCGGACGCGGTCGGCCTGGATGCTTCCAAGATCAAGGGCTTCACTGAGATCGGGCCTAGCGTCCAGCAGGAGACGATCACCAATGCGGTGATGGCGGTTCTGGTCTCGTCGGGCCTTATCATCGTGTACCTCGCCATCAGGTTTGGTATCTCACTTGGTGGCTTCTTGCCTGGTCTACGGTTCGGATTCTCGGCCATCGGTGCGCTTGTCCACGATATTCTCGTGGTCATTGGCGTGACGGCGGCGGTGGGATACTTCTATGGCTGGGAAGTCAGTGCGCTGTTCATCACTTCGATGCTGACGGTTATCGGCTTCTCGGTTCACGATACGATTGTTATCTTCGACCGAATCCGGGAGAACCTGCGCAAGCAATTGCCGGGTGAGGACTTTGCTCACCTGGTGAACCGGTCGGTTACTCAGTCATTTGGACGGTCGCTGAACACCTCGGCTACGGTTATCGTGACCTTGGGCATTCTCATTGCCGTGGGTACGGCGACTCCGGACTTGAAGTTGTTCTGCGTCACCATGCTCGCAGGCATCATCTCGGGAACCTACTCTTCGATCTACAACGCTTCGCCCATCCTTTATCTATGGGATAAGGCAGTCGCCAAGAGCAAGGGTGAGCAGTTCACTTTGTTGGGGCTTGCCGAACAAGAGGCGGAACGAAGCAAGATTATTGCCCAACGGGTGGACGGTACTCCGCTGGGTGCTACTCCGGCTGGTCCTACCACGCCGGCGTCTTCGACCTCGAAGAACTACGGACAGGTTCGACGAAAGTCGACCAACCCCGTCAAGAAGCCGAAGCCAGACATCGACGACGACCTCTGATGACCTGCTCTCTGCTCCCTTGCTCGGGAGCAGAGAGACTCTGTAGAGCTTTATGGCAGACCTAGACCTCTACACTCCCCTCAAGAACTTTTGGGGATACGATGAACTCCGACCGCTTCAGCAAGAGGCAGTTTTGGCTGCCCTTAACGGGCAAGACTCGGTGGTCGTGATGCCCACGGGTGGCGGCAAGAGCCTTTGCTTCCAGCTTCCTCCTCTTGTTGACGGTGGTTTGACTGTGGTCGTATCGCCTCTCATCTCCTTGATGAAGGATCAGGTGGACGGTCTGAAGTTGCTGGGTTACCCCGGCGACGCCCTGAATAGCAATTTGAAGGCTTCAGAAGCAAGTTCGGTCTTGAACCGGCTGGCATCGGGCGATTTGAAGCTGCTGTACTTGAGTCCGGAGCGGCTGTTTTCGGGCGGCACGATTGCCTTGCTTCAGAACGCAGGCGTTCGGCGGATTGCAATCGACGAGGCCCACTGTATCAGCCAGTGGGGGCATGATTTTCGGCCTGAATACCGGCAGCTTAGCCGGATACGTCATCTCTTCCCTTCTGCTTCGATTCACGCATTGACGGCAACGGCCACGCCGCAAGTGCGGGAAGACATCCAGTGTCAGCTTGCGCTTCGAAATCCAGCGGTCTTAGTCGGGACTTTTGATCGCCCTAACCTCACCTACCGGGTGGTGCCCAAGGTAGATGCCATTGCGCAGTCGATCGAAGCAATCCGGCGTCATCCAGAGGATGCCTCCATCATCTATTGCCTAAGTCGAAAGGATACTGAGACAATGGCGGGTCGGCTGAATGCCAATGGGATCGAGGCTGCCGTTTACCACGCAGGCCTTTCGCCCATTGAGCGCCAGAACACGAGCGAGGGATTTGCTCAAGAGCGGATCAATGTCGTGGTTGCGACGGTGGCATTTGGCATGGGAATTGATCGATCAAACGTCCGAGTCGTCATTCACGAATCGATTCCGACAAGCATTGAGGGGTATCAGCAAGAGACTGGGCGGGCGGGCCGCGACGGACTTCCGAGCGAATGCCTCTTGCTTTATGACGCTGGTGACGTCATGCGTCGCGAGAGGCTCTTGCGAGATTCACCGGACGCAATTCTTGGGCATCGACTGAAGTTGCTCAATGAAGTTCGTCATTTTGCGCTGAGCACACGGTGTCGACACGCTTTCCTAAGCGAGTATTTCGGTCAGGAGTATTTGGCTGGAGACTCGTGCGAAGCATGCGATATCTGTCTTGAGGGCTGGCAGGAGGTTCCGGAGAGTACACGCAAGGCCCACATGATCTTGGCGATTGTTCGGTCTTTGGATCGGCAGCATGGGAGTTTTGGGTTTGGGGCCGCTCATATCGCCGCGATTTTGTCGGGAGCAGATACAAAATCGATTCGAAACTATAGCCACCAAGACCTTAAGGGCTATGGGGCGATGCGCGGGACCATTGCGACTCGCATTTCGGGTTGGGTGAACCAGCTGTGCGACCAGGGATTTTTGGCTCGCACAGGTGATCGCTTTCCGGCGTTACACCTTAGCGAGGAGGGGGCAAACGCTCTCCAGAATCGTCAGGAGATTGCGCTTCGTGACATGTCGGCGACGCGTCGGACATCGAACACGGACAAGCCCGAGGGATTTGATGATCGGCTTTTTGAAGCGTTGAGATCGTATCGCCGCGAACTGGCCACGGAACGGTCAGTGCCCGCTTATGTCCTGTTTCATGATGCGGTCCTGATTCAGATGGCATCTTCGCGACCGACTTCTTTGGAGAGTCTAGGTCGAATCTCTGGTGTTGGCCAGCGGAAGCTCGAGGAATTGGGGCCGATGTTCACCGAGCTTATTCGGTCTGAGTCGGCCAGACTGGGACTGGCAACAGACTTGGCCGTTTCTACTAAACCGGTCCGAAGTGAAGTCAAGGCTGATGCTCCCGTCTCCCTGAAGAAGGCGAGCAACAAGGCCCTGATGTACCCACTCTTCCAGGCTGGAGTCCCGCTTGAGTCGATCTGTGCACAGGTGACACTTGCGCCCAGCACGGTTTCTGGTTACCTAAGCGATTGGATCATCGAGACCTGCCCGGAGAATATCGATGCCTATGTTGATCGTGAGACCTACAATATGATTGCTGAGGTCGCCAAGAAATTGGGCACAACCCCCTTGCGACCGATCTGGGATGCTCTCGGCGAGCAGGTTGACTACAATCGGATTCGGTTGGTGACCACGCATCTGATCGCGCGCTCGACCGCGGAATAGGAATTCGTCGGCGGTCTCGGCCTTCGCGAAGTCAAAACCCCGAGAAGGTTTGGCATCTCTTGGCCGATGACATTTGTACCAACGACACGATTTTGGGCGATAATGGCGGAATGCGCCGACTCGCCGCCCTTGCATTGGCTTCGCTCCCGCTCATCCTTGCCCTGACCCCACAGACGCCGCCAAAGGCCGAGGATGTCTACAAGGACATCAAAGTGCTGAAGGGTGTGCCTGCCGCAGATGTGATCCCGATCATGGAGCTGATGAACGCGGCGATGAACTACAAGTGCGTTGACTGCCACGACGCCAAAGATTACGCCGCCAACACTCGCGCCAAGGAGACCACGAGAAACATGGTCACCATGCAGAACGAAATCAACGAGAAGAACTTCAATGGCAAAGTTGAGGTGACGTGCGTCACCTGCCATCGCGGCGATGAGCACCCGAGCAACGTGGCGGCTCCGAAGGGTGTCGCCTTGCGGCATGAGCTGCCGGACAACGCCCCCGAAGTTGACGCGGTCTTTGCGAAGCACATCGCCGCTCTCGGGCCGGGGCCTGCGACCCTTACGCGGACAGGGACTCTGACCGCGCCAAACGACGAAACGCACAAGGTTGAGACGGTCGCGGTCGAATTCGTTCAGTCGAAGGGCGGAAAGTTCTCGCTGGTCTCTGGCAAGCGCCGCATCACCAGCGACGGCAAGACCATCTGGTACGGCGGTAACAAAATCACCGACGAAGCAGCGGCGATTTTTGGCCGACTTGCACGATCTTGGCGGGGAGCCACGGCGTTCGATGGGTTGGACCGCAAGCGCGTTATCGGCGACACTCCTATTGGTAAGGAAGCAATGATCGTTGCCCGGGGAACTCGCGCTGCCACCAACTCTAGCGAGGAACTCTATTTCGATGCTAAGACTAGCGAAATTCGAAGGCTAGTCAACATTCGCCGGACTGCGCTCGGAACGGTCGTCTCGAACGTGGACTACAGCGCCTATAGCACCATTGCCGGAATCCGAACCCCGATGAAGGTCGCCTACGTGTTCCCGGATGGCACTCAGTGGATTCTCGATTTCAAAGCGGGCAGCACTTCGACGACGATCGACGAAAGCAAGTTCAAGCCCTGAACCGTTAACAGCTGACTATGCCCAAAGTGCACTGGCATAGTCAGTTGTTAGAAGTCTTGGATCATCGGCAAGTTATGCTGATGGGCATAGGATGCCATGCGGCAGAAGGTCGATAGTCCGTATAAAGCCGCATCTTCCCATGGGTCTTCGGGTCCTGGTTGATCCAGGACCAATTTTTCGACCTCAGCCCGCGCAATTGGCCAGACATCGCAAGCATGATCAAGTACTAGATTCAGTGCACGTATCGAGCCGATACACACCGGCTCGCCCTGGACGAATGGTGCAGTGAATGGGTCGGCAAAGGTCCCCGGGATCCACAGCTTACAATTCAACAAGTTGTGCAAATTGTTCGATTCCTTGGAGAATGTTTGATAAGCTTGGTCAGTATCGAAGATTGTGTGATGGATCTCTCCCGATGGAAACGGATGGCCAGCAATGACGCGGTGAGAATAGACAATTCCGAGGGCGATGATACCTTCCCAACCTGGTCGTTCGGTGGCAAAGCCTTGCTGGGCGTCGTCGTTCCAGAGTGGCGTGTTATCGCCCAAGGCCGTCAGGCTCTGCTGTAGGCTCTTCTTCCATTGTGCGTAGGCTCGATTGGCGAACCATCGACCAATGAATGATCGGGGAGGCTTAGTGCCACCCACGATGACGTAGTCAATGCCTGCCTCTTTTGCCGCTTGCTGGCCGAGGTTTTCCCAGTCACCATTCAGATACCGCGAGATGGGTCCCACATACAAATCAAGAGCCATACTAGCATTTTACCAAAGAGATACCTCAGGCATCGCGCCACAGAATGTATACCGGAAGTTCGTCCACACTGCCCTGCCCCAGGACTTGGAAACCGCAGGATTCGTAGATCCGAACGTTGGTCTCGTCCTCTGTATCTAGTCCGACTCCTTTACACGCAGGGATAGCCTGTGCGATTACCATGGTCTCCTCAAGGAGTTGTCGACCGATTCCCTGCCCTTGGAAATCGGGATGAACCCCAAGGATCGCCAGGTACACATGGGGATCGGGCAGTGACACGACTTCTGTGGCGGCAATAAACCGCTCGATGAACAGTACGCTCTCGGGCCCGGCATCAGCGAGGATTTCGTCAAACTTGGCTCGCAATTCAGGCGGCGTCGGATGGGTTGAGAGCGACAAGAGGGCGACTCCCACGGGAACACCTTCCTTTGAGGCCACAAGCCAAGGAACTCCCATCACGAGGCGAGTTCGAATTGCCTGTCGCGTCATGCGTAGAATCCAGTCGATCCGGTTACCTGGGGCATTGCCGAATGTCTTCACCATCACCGGATAGTTCAGAAATGCGGCGGCCAACACCTGCGCGTAAGCCTCGACTTCGGTGTCGTCGGCGATTCTGGCAACCGTCACATCAGCTTTCACTGCGAAATCTTACACCGTGCGCGGTAGTCTCTCGGCCAACCCGAAATGAATCCACCCGTCAACCCCAACGCAGACGCTTCCGCCCGCAGACTCCTTGCTTACCTATACGCCATGCAAGGTAAGCACACGATCTCGGGGCAGCACAACCAACTGCACAAAATGTCGTTTGCCTCGGACGAGGTCGCACGGATTTCTGGGCATTACCCCGCTCTCTGGGGCGGCGAGTGGGGATTCAGCGACGAGCGGCACAATGTTGATAACATTGCTTTTCGCCCTGCGCTCCTCGCTGAGATAAAGGCCCAACACCAAGCTGGGCGGATCATTGTGATGAGCTACCACCAGGCTAATCCCGCCGTGGGCGAGCCGTGTGGATTCGAGGACGGCGTTCTCGGGAACTTGACATCCGAGCAGTGGGATGGACTTTTCGATCCCGGGTCCGTGCTTCATCGCACTTGGCAAGAGCACGTGGATCGGCTTGCCAACGCTCTTGCGGAACTTCGCGACCTCGGAATCCCGGTTATCTTTCGACCTTATCACGAGATGAATGGGAAGTGGTTTTGGTGGGGCGGCGACGCGGAATGGCTAAAGCAGCTCTGGGCGCTCATCTTCGATCGGTATGTGAACCACCACAACCTGACCAACCTGCTCTGGGCTTGGAACCCGGATAAGCCCCACCCTGGCGTTGAAGACTTCTATCCTGGGCACGGAACCGTTGACCTTCTGGGAACGGACATCTACCCCGTCAAGGGTCTTGACGAGACATACCCTCAGGAGTGGTACGACCGCATGGCCGCGCTTGCCGGAGGTCGCCCGGTCGCGCTTTCTGAGAACAGCCAGATTCCCAGCCCGACCGACCTCGATCGAATGCCTTGGACCTACTTTATGGGTTGGGACAACCTCACTTTCGCCGCCAACACGCCGGAGGCGATCTCGAAGACGTTCGCCGATCCACGAGTCATAGTTGATTCGGTCAAGTTATAGCCCGAGTCAAAAATGAGTCCTAAAACGGCAAATCGGCCTCTGCCCAAACTGATCTGGCACCTAGGATGGATCAGCTTCTTTGCCGACATCTCTTCAGAGATGATCTATCCGATCATCCCCCTCTTCGTGACAGCCTCGCTAGGGGCGCCAGTTGCTGCCCTGGGCCTCATTGAAGGTGCCGCCGCGGCCATTGTCAGCCTGATGAAAGGTCTCAGTGGAATCCACCAAGACCAAACGGGAAAGAAGGTTCCCTACATCCGTTGGGGGTACGGCTTGAGCGCAGTCGCGAAGCCAATCCTTGCCATCGCCACTCTCTGGCCAATGGTTCTTGGTGCGCGGCTCCTGGACCGCACGGGTAAAGGGGTCCGGACCACGGCCCGAGATGCCCTTATTGCCGAAGGAGTCGAGCCCAGCCTTTATGGACGCGCCTACGGTCTGCATGGCAGCCTTGATACAGCGGGCGCCTTTGTCGGTGTTTCCATTGCTCTCGCACTGTTGTTTTTGTTCCCTGGACAGTATCGAGCCATGTTCGTGGCCGCAGCGCTCCCGGGGCTCGTATCCTGGTTGCTAACGCTGAAAGTCAGGGACTTGCCGGCCCAGACAACCGTAGAGTCGCCAAAGTGGACCTGGGCGAGCCTGAGGGATCTTCCCCGCTCCTACTGGCAAGCATTGGTCATTCTGATTGTCTTTGGCCTGGCGAACAGTAGCGATACCCTGATCCTCCTGCGCGCCAAGGATTTAGGATTGACTGAACTGCAAACCGTAGGCGCATACGCGCTCTACAACCTGGTCTTTACTCTGGTCTCCTACCCCGCCGGCCAACTGAGCGACAGGTTCGGTCGATGGCAGCTACTAGGGATGGGCTGGCTTCTCTACGCCTTCGTATATTGGGGATTTGCTTCCTTGACGAGCGCCTGGCTGCCAGGTCTCTTTCTCCTCTACGGCATTTTCGTGGGCCTCACGAGAGGCGTCACCAAGGCTCTGGTTGCGGAGATCGCCCCGGGGAGTCAAAAGGGGGCTGCCATCGGCATCTTCAACATGGCGACAGGGTTTGCCGCTCTTGCGGCAAGCGCCGCCGCCGGCCTCCTCTGGGACCGTGCTGGAGCCGCCATGCCATTCTATGCTGGCAGTGCGCTAGCCTTTGTTGCAGCCCTGCTGGCTCTATTGAACTCAAGGCGAAGTGACCGATCCCACAAGGTATCATAGGAACGTTTCTAACGACACACGGGTGTGGTTGGCGCGCCCCAGGTCTCCGGTATTGCCGGAGGATGATGCGCCAAAAACAAGCCACTCTCGGAGGAACAACCTGGAGGAATCGACATGGCTGAGCTCAGCATGAAAGAGCTATTGGAATCTGGCGTCCACTTTGGGCACCAAACGCGCCGCTGGAATCCGAAGATGAAGCGCTATATCTATGGCGCGCGCAACGGTATTTACATCATTGATCTTCATCAGACGATCAAGATGTTCGAATCGGCGCTTGACTACGTCAAGAAGAACATCGAAGACGGCGGTACTGTCCTCTTCGTCGGAACCAAGAAGCAGGCTCAGGCCGCTGTCAAGGAAGCCGCCGAGCGAAGCGGGCAGTACTTCGTCAGCGAGCGATGGCTTGGCGGAACGTTGACCAACTGGAAGACGATTCAGCAGCGAATCGGCCGACTCAAGGAGCTCGACCGCATGGAAGCCGAAGGCTATCTTGAGCGACTGCCCAAGAAGGAAGCCCTGCTCCGACGCGAAGAGCGCGACCAGCTTCAGCGCTACCTCGGTGGCATTCGAGACATGCAGGCGATGCCCACGATCATGTTCATCGTGGACCTGAACAAGGAAGCCATTGCCGTCGCCGAGGCCCGCAAACTCAACATTCCGATCGTCGCCATCGTGGATACGAACTGTAACCCCGATGATGCTGACATCATCATCCCTGGCAACGATGACGCGATCCGCGCGATCCGATTGGTCACCACCAAGATCAGCGACGTCATCCTCGAAGCCCGCCCGCTAAGCGATGCCATCACGGAAGGCACGCTCAGCGAGAGCGGCGAACTTCTGGAAGATTTGGGCGGCATGGACTATGTCAGCCCGGTTGATGAAGAACTCTTGAAGGCGTTTGGCGCCGATTTGGAAACGGAGTAAGAATATGGCAACCAGTGCAGCAGATGTAAAACGCCTCCGCGACGAGACGGATGCGCCGATGATGGAGTGCAAAGCCGCCCTCGATGAGGCCGGCGGAGACTACGCCCGGGCCAAAGAGATCCTTCGCGAGAAGGGCAAGGCTGCGGCAGGCAAGAAAGCTGGCCGCGCGACCGGTGCTGGCGTTGTGGCCTTCTCGGCCAACGCCGACCGAACGGTTGTCGGCGCTGTGGTCGTTGAGTGCGAAACGGACTTCGTTTCTGGCAATGAAGGCTATGTGGAAATGGCACAGGCAGTCGCTGATTGGGTCCGGGACAACGAGCCCGGCGTAGTGAGCGAGAATGCTCACCTCAAGGCACTTTCCGACGAAATCGTCGCCAAGTTCCGTGAGAACGTGCAGGTGGCTCAGGCCTATCGGATCACTTCCGATTCGCCGATTGCGTTCTACACCCACCACAACAAGGCGAAGGGTGCCCTCGTCCTATCTGAGGGCGAAGGCGCTGGTTCGGAAGCCGTCCGCAAGGTCGCTGTTCAGATCGTCTCGCTTCCTCCCGAAGTGACGACGAAGGGCGAACTCTCGCAAGAGGCTCTCGATGCCGAACTGGCGATCGAAACCAAGCGAGCCATCGACGAAGGCAAGCCCGAAGCGATCGCCAAGAACATCGCTCAGGGTCGAATCAACAAGGAATTCATCAAGCGAGTCGTCTTGCTTGAGCAGCCGTTCTATGCCGATCCTTCCAAGTCGGTCGAGCAATATCTCGCCGAAACTTCGAAGGGCACCAAGGTAACGGGTTTCCGCTACCTCCACGTCGGCCAAGTCTGATCGCCTGGCTTTACTGCGCAATCCCCTCCCTCAGAATCTGAGGGAGGGGATTTTTGTTTGGGGCTGACCCAGTAGAATGGGTCGATGCGACGGTTGGTCCTGGCGCTTTTCGCTCTCCTCTTCTCTGTCTCGGCGTTTGGTCAATCTTCGCCTGTCTTTCTGGATGCCCCGGACCGGGTTCGAGTTTGGGTCGCCAAGCCGGAAAACCCCGTCGCACTTTCGGGCCAGTTTGAGTTTCGGCTGGGTGGCAAGGTTGTTCCGATTAGGGCCATCAAGCCCGTGGGCTCCCCGGTCCAAGAGCGCCGATTGCCGCGCACTCCTGGTCGGGTCGTCATTGCTGGCACGCTTCAGTCCGCTCTCGGAGGTAAGGAATGGAACCCCGATGACGACATCACCCAGATGTCCGAAGATTCCCCCGGAGTCTTCTCACTGGTAGTTGAGCTACCCAAGGGCAACTTCGAATACAAGATAACCCGCAACGGGTCTTGGGATGAGAACTACGGCAAGGACATGGTCCGCAATGGAGCGAACATCTCGCTTCGGGTTTCTGTGCCCTCCGCCGTCAAGTTTGTTGTCGATTTCAACCAAAATCTGATCCTTACTTCCATCGATAATCCCGATAGAGT
Source organism: Fimbriimonas sp. (assembly GCA_049317025.1). GTDB lineage: Bacteria > Armatimonadota > Fimbriimonadia > Fimbriimonadales > Fimbriimonadaceae > Fimbriimonas. The sequence continues at coordinate 14,536 of JBMOJD010000024.1, forward strand.
GCCTACTCCTCCGGCTCCTACACCCACGCAAAGACCGGTAGCTACTGATTTCGATACGTTTGACGTGTTTCTAAAGCAACCAGTCGGTCTACAGTCCTACTCATTGCCCATGAGCTTGCGAAGACGAAATGACTCGACTCGGATTGTCATTGTGCGCGAAGCGCTGAGTGTTCCTGAGCTTCGATACAGGGGTATGGACCTTGGCAGCCGGTGGACCCCAGAGTCGACTACGTTCAGAGTCTGGTCTCCTATCTCCTCAAAGACAGATCTACTTTTGTTCAAAACTGCAACTGGCCAGCTGACCTCAACCGTACCAATGGTGCGAAGTGCGAACGGGACTTGGGCTGCAAAAGTTAAGGGAAACCTACACGGAGTCTTCTATCTATACCGCTTCTCCTCCTACGGCGAAACCAGGACAGCGACTGATATCAACTGCTTCAGTGCCAGCCCAGATTCCAAACGCTCGATGGTCATCAACCTCGCCAAGACCAATCCGAAAGAGTGGAAGTCTCCCACACCGGCACCAAACTGGTCACCGGTTGATAGCATTCTCTACGAGATTCATGTTCGTGACTTTACTATTCACCCCTCGAGCGGAGTAAGAGACAAGTGGCGCGGCACGTACCTCGGTTTGGCCCAAGATGGTACATCTTTAAGATCCAAGCAGAACTTTCCAACTGGCCTCGATTACCTGGAATACCTTGGCGTCACCGACATCCATCTGCTGCCAATCCAGAACTTCCTGAACCGGCCCGGCGAATACACGTGGGGTTACGCAACAAACCTGTTTAATGTTCCCGAGGAGAGTTACTCCAGCACTCCCAACGATCCGTTGGGAGTTATCAGGGACGTTAAAACGATGGTTGGTGCCCTCCACGAGAAGGGACTTCGTGTAGTCATGGATGTCGTCTACAACCACACTTGGCCACCTACTGGCCAGGATAGCGCTTTCTGGCAAACTGTTCCCTACTACTACTTCCGCACCAATGATCAGGGTGAAGTGTTGAATGAGTCGGGTGTCGGCAATGCGCTTCACGATGAGCGCCCCATGGTGCGCAAGTTTGTTCGCGATAGCCTTCTCTACTGGCAAAAGGAATATCACATAGATGGATTTCGGTTTGACCTCATTGGGATGTTCACTCCGGAGAGTGTCATTGATTGGACCAAGGCTTTGCGGGCCGTTCGTCCTGACACAACACTCTACGGTGAACCCTGGACTGGAGGGGGCCCGACTAGGTTTGGCAAGGGCCAACAGCGGCGCACCGGAATGGCTGTGTTCAATGACAACTTTCGCAATACCTTTAGGGGCGAGCTGGATGGTCCGGGCACGGGGTATCTGCAAGGAGCACCAACGTCACTCCAAGCTCTGACGCCGGCGTTCATGGGCTCAATTGAGGACTTTACTGATTCCCCAGCCGAAACTGTCAACTATATTTCTGCTCATGACAATTTGACCCTAAGAGATAAGCTGGCTCTGTCTTCCCCACCTCAACTAATCCCTAACCAGGTTGAAATGGCGGGAGCAGCCGTTCTGCTTTCCCAAGGAATCCCATTCCTAGAGGGCGGTGTTGAAATGGGTCGATCAAAGGGCGGGAACAAGAACTCTTACGACGCAGGTGATGCCGTCAACCAGTATGTCTGGTCCGACCTTCCCAAGCATCTTAACATGGTTAAGTTGTATCGAAAATTGATTGAACTGCGCAAGAAGAGCCCTAGCCTTAGGCTCAGAACCGCTAGCGCAGTCCGGTCCTTGGTGACGGTCAGCCTTCAGGGTAGTGTCTCCGTAACCCACTACCGGGCGAAGAAGGAAGTCGAATACGTGCTCGCCATCAATCCAACGCCGAATGTCTCCACGATCGATCTGCCGCGAGGCCGATGGGAGGATGCCTTGAATCCAAGGACCAAAGTGATCGCCAAGACTGCCGTGGTTCCCCCGCAAAGCGCTCTTGTTCTTCAAACATCGGGGCGCTAGCAACAGGTACGCGGACGAGATGCTTCCCCCACGATGCCCCTCCCTGACCCTCGCGGACAACGGGATGGTCGCCACTACGCATCCGCTGGCCGCCCAAATTGGTCTTGACGTCCTCAAGAGTGGCGGCAACGCGATCGACGCCGCCATCGCTACTAACGCAGCCCTCACGGTGATGGAGCCGTGCAATTGCGGAATCGGTGGCGACCTCTTCGCCCTGGTGTGGGACTCTGAGAGCAAGAGGCTGTATGGGCTCAATGGGAGCGGGCGGGCTCCCTTGGCCGCATCGATCGACCATTTCCTTCAGCAAGGCCATACACAGATTCCGCGCCGTGGACCGCTCGCGATCTCCGTACCGGGATGTGTGGAGGGGTGGCAGCAACTCAATCAGCGCTTCGGGACACGCCCACTCGGCGACCTTCTTGAACCGGCTATCGTTGCCGCCGAGAGTGGTGTTCCGGTTCCCCAAACCATCGCGAAGCTCTGGGCTCGCTCCGAAGACCTGCTTCGCGCCACACCTGAGGCAACCGCAACCTTCTTGCCCGACAACCGAGTGCCAACTGAAGGATCAAGGTTTGTCAATCCCAGACTTGCAGCCACTCTCCGTGCACTTCAGGCAGAAGGTGCAAGCGCTTTCTATCAAGGGGTCCTCAGCGAGCAAATCGTGAAGTCCATTCAGAAAGCCGGAGGTGTTCTGGCGCTCGAAGACCTAGAACGACACTCGAGCACGTGGGTAGATCCAATATCGACTTGCTACCGGGGCTACGATGTTTGGCAGATCCCACCTAACGGCCAGGGTCTAACCGTCCTCCAAATGCTAAACATTCTCGAAAACTTTGACCTGTCTTCACTTAGCCACGAATCGTCCGAATTCTGGCATATTCTTCTCGAAGCAAAGAAGCTCGCTTACTCTGATCGCGCATCCTACTATGCTGACCCTGCGTATGCCGACGTACCCCTGCAGCAGCTACTGTCTAAAGAGTATGCTCGAAAACAAGCATCTAGAATTGATCCGCTACGAGCGAGTCAAGAAGTGCCTTCTGGAGACATTGATCTATCCGAAAGTGATACTATCTACCTAACTGTCGTAGATAAAGATCGCAATTGGGTGTCCTTGATCCAGAGCAATTACTTGGGCTTTGGATCGGGAATCATGGCTGGCGACCTCGGGTTCATGTTCCAGAACCGTGGCCTTGCCTTCAACCTCGACCCCAAGCATCCAAACGCGTTAGCCCCAGGAAAGCGCCCCTTCCATACGATCATCCCTGGATTTGTCACCAAGGACAACCAGCCTTGGCTCAGTTTCGGTGTGATGGGCGGTGATATGCAACCCCAGGGCCAAGTTCAGGTCCTGGTAAACCTTATCGACCTCGGCTATAACCTCCAAGAAGCAGGCGATGCTCCTCGGATAGAACACACCGGCTCAGCGACGCCCGAGGGGATCGTGGCGCAGGGTGGGGGAACTCTGATACCCGAGCTCTTAATCTCCTCAAGTACCCTCCAGGGGCTAAGGGATCGCGGTCACGAAGTTTCCGAGCCTGCGCTGAACTCCGGTTCTTTCCAAGGCATCATGATCCATCCGGAATCGGGAGTCCTGGTGGGTGCCAGTGAAAGCCGAAGAGACGGTCAAGCTGTCGGATACTGATCCGACAGCTTGACCAAGAGCTTACTTCTTGATCTCGAATCCCATCGTCTTGCCCTTCTTGACGGCAGGAATTCCTTCGGACATCCAGATGGGCATCGGCGCCCCTTTGAGGTAGTGGTCGAAGAACTGAGCCAAACGCACCGATAGGTCTTTGCGATTTCTTCGCTCAACCAAATTGTGGTCTTCGTTGTTGTAAACGAGGAGCCACGAAGGTCGATCGAGACGGCGCAACGCGGTGAAGTACTCGATACCCTGATACCATGGCACGGCTCCATCTTTGTCGTTAGACATGATGAGCAAGGGGGTTCGGACTTTGTCGGCGTGGAAGATGGGCGAGTTCTCAAGATAGCGAAGCGGATAGTCCCAGACCGAGCCTCCGATTCGGCTTTGGCCGGTCTCATACTGGAACTGGCGCACAAGCCCACTGCCCCACCGGATACCACCGTAGGCACTCACCATATTTGAGACAGGAGCACCAGCACCAGCGGCCGCGAAAAGGTTTGTTTCGGTCACCAAGTAGGCGACTTGGTACCCGCCCCAGCTCTGGCCCTGAATCCCAACTCTCTTCGGATCGACGAACCCCATCCGTAGGACCTCGTGTGTGGCGGGCAAAATCGCATTAACCGCACTCTCACCCGGATAGCCTATCTTGTAGGGGATGTCGGGGACGAGTATTACATAGCCATTGCTAGCGAAATAGGGCAAATTGACCGTGCTTGCGCTCGGGGCTGGACTTCGGTACTGGTGAATCGTATCGGCGTCACGCTCATAGAAGTACACGATCATCGGGTACTTCTTGGATGGATCAAAGTTCTCGGGCTTAACGAGAAGTCCTTGGCAGGGAATCCCATCATTCGTCGTGTAACTGACGTGCTCGACTGTCCCCCAGTTGAAGTCCTTCTGCTGCGGGTTTGAGTCCGTCACACGACGTGCATTGGTAAAGCCTAGGTCGTCGGCAACGTATACATTAGGGCACTCGGTAAAGTTTTGACGGGTGTAGACGATGGTCTCGCCGTCTTCCGCTTTTGTGACTACGTTGGAGCCAGCAAGTCCGGGTGTGCCGTAGAGATGCTTGCTGACAAACAGGCGTCGAAACTCTCCGCCAGGCTCTAGGCGGTAGAAGCCAGAATCAGCATTGCGAACGTCAACGGCACTGAAAAGGATAGGTTTGCTCAGATCGGTGAACTCTTGGTTGCTATTCAGAGCAAAGGTCCTGAAGCGGAGCCCCCACCTTCGGCCAACGCCCTGCGTCAGATTCACCGGCTCTTTGACGCCTTGGGGATCTACTCCCCAGACATCAAATCGGTCGTTGACGAGTAACCATGCATCGTCCTTGGTCCAACCGGCAGACCCAAGACTTGGTGCCGGAGCAGGATGATCGTCTTCGTCATCCCAAACTGGAGGAAGCTTAGCGTTCAGAACTTTCCGCTTAGGATCCTGCACACTGTAGGCAACGTAAGCCTTGTTTCCTTCTTCATAACCAGTAAGATAGCCGCCGCCAGGCGAAAAGGTTAGGCCGGCATCCGTCTTGGTCGCAATCTTTGTACGCTGACCCGAAGTGAGGTTTACAAGCCAATAGTCGCTAAAACCTTGTCCGGTCCAAGATGCCTCCCTCTGATAGGGCCTTGTGTCAGACGTTAGGGCGTAATCGCCATCACCCTTCCTGGAGATGGTCGCGGCACGCTGCTCAAGTGTCGCGACCTGAAGGATGGTCTTTGTTTTGACTGTATAGATGGTTAGGTAAGAACGATTTCTTTCGGCGGCAACTTGCAGCAACTGCTGGGGTTGAAGGACTTGGTCCTTGTAGTTCCAGACATCCAGACTGACTCGGTCGTCTTCATCGACCTCTCGATCTTCGTCCGGCTTTTCGGCGATGCTAAAGTTCAGCCTAGTCCCGTTCTCACTGAAAGACAATGGGCCGGTCTCGGCGATAATCCAATCGGTGGGTATCCCCTTGCTTCCGACTTTAGCGATAAGGTCAGTCTTTGCAGAAGCGAATTCATGCAAGTATAGACTTTGAAGCGGTTTCTTCGCAGCATAGTCGTCTCGGTCCGTCGAGACGGCAATGTGACCTGCATCTGGGCTAATGGCAACGCGATAGCGACCAAGGCCTTTGATGACGTTCTTGGGACTGCTTTCACCAAGCGTCAGAACCTCGACACCGTCCCCTGAGCCGTCCTTGGTAGATCGGACAATCGCGAGGTGGGAGCCCTTTCGGCTGAAGGCTAAGCTTGCCACATCTTCGAGAGTGGTCTCTTTTCCAGTGCTCAGCTGGCGCAAGGTGTAAGCCTCGCCAGCCTTGTGGTCGGCCTTCTTAGCAACCTTCTTCGCCTCATCTGGCTTTGTTTCTGCCTGGGCAGCCGGAGCAACAGGTGCAGTTGTTGCAGGGGAGGCTGGAGCGGGCTTTGCCGGCCCCGCTTTCGCGGGCTCTTGGCGATAGGCGATGTAGCCCAGATCATCCTCGGCGATCTGGAAGCTAGCCACGCGGGGCACTTCGGTCTTTTCGCCCGTCGCCAGGTTCAGAATCACCAAAGTGTTCTTCGGCAGGTCATCCGGCTTGGCTTTCTCTTTGCGCGCCTTCCGGGTGTCCTCCAGCTTTGGCTGCACGATCGCGATCAGAAACTTGGAGTCGTGGCTAAAGACCATTCTCGGCGTGATCGGGGCGCCGGTTGGAAGGGTCAGGCTCTGACCGAGGCTGAACTGATACAGGGTGTCGCCTTTAGTCGAGCGGATTTCCGCTCGGATGTTGCCCTCTTGAGGTGCAACAGCCGTCGCGAGCCATTTGCCGTCGCGCGAGAGCGTGGTTCCGCGCAAGGAGTTCCACGAATCGTAGACAGTGTGGTCGAGGACTTTTTTGCTGACGGTCTGCGGCTGAAGCAGTGTCAGAGCGAGTGAGAGGACAGCAAGAGCCTGCATGGTTAAGGCGAAAGGTTACCAGGCAATCCGGGACGTCACAAGGTGGCTTGTTCTTCTCGAACGAGCGAATTGGCCAAGAAGCGGTCCGGCATGGCCGATTGACTTCGCAATTGCAGCTCCAGCGACTCCACTTTCTGGTTGAGCAGACGCAATTCTTCAAGAATTCGATCCTCCTGCTCCCCGCGGTTTGCCAGGATCTTGGCCATCTTCTGCTGATGCTCAGAAAGGATCGCGACCAACGGGATCACCACCAGCAATCCAAGCGGAAGCAAAAGGACCAGCAGCCGCGGAGCCGATTGAAAGAGATCACCCATCGGCTCATTTTGGTTCGCTCAAAGTGTGTGCAGGTACCTTAGTCCCCATGCTGGACCTTCTCGCGCGCATCGATCAATCTGTCATTGGAGCAAACGCGGCCACCCGAAAGATCATAGAGTGCGGTGCCTTTACCTTGATGCTCGACATGGAGTTTTCGCATTTCTACTGCAACTACGCTGTGGTGACCAGTGACGGGCCATTCGACTCTGCGCTCCTCGCCGACCTTCGGCAGGCGTTTGAGGCAAACGACCGTTCGCCCCGATTCGAGTACCGATCTGACGTTGCACCTTCATTAGCGGCGGTTCTGGAATCGGAAGGCTTTGTTCTTGAGCGAGCCGATCCCGTCATGATCTGCGAGCCCGCCGACCTCCTTGCGCCCAAGACGTCCCACGTCACCGAGTTGGTCAATGCGGAAAACATCGTCGGATTTACCTCCGCTGTCGGGCGTGCCTTCGGTTCGGACGGGACGGTGAACCAAGACGAAGCGAACGCGACAGTGGAACGAATCGATCGCGGCATCTTTGCGTCTGCCCTAGCAAAGGTGGGTTCGTCGATCGCGGGCGGCGCGAGCCTGGTGATCCACGAAGATGTCGCCGAGCTCGCCGGGGTGGGAACTGCACCCGAATACCAGCGAAGAGGCATCGCATCCTCGGTTAGCCACGCTCTCATCTCCCATTTCTTTGCCAACGGAGGAAGCCTTGTTTGGCTATCGGCGGGGAATCCTGGGGCGGAAGCGACCTACGCGAGTCTGGGCTTTCGGCGAGTCGGTATGCAGCTCAACTATTCCTTGCCCGAAGCATAGTTGACGATCTGCTGGACGGTTTCCTCGACCGAGAGAAGGCGATTGTCGACGGTGAGCCATTGCGAGCGATCGGCGGCTTCGTATGCGCCGGAGACAAATTGGATGGTTTCCGTCAGAATTTCGGGGTCGAAGGGCTTGTTGGTCCGCGCTCGATTTCTCTCAAGATTCGTGGTCAAGTCGGGCAATAGACAAACGCGGACCACGCGGAATCCCGAGAGGTGTTCCGCGATGAGGGCGTCTAGTCGCGGAATGTTTCGGCAGTGGTCGATGGCAACGGTGAACCCAGCTTCTGAGTAGCACTTTGCAACGTCGGCGGTGGCCGCTTCGGCGATCTGGAACTGGCGCTCAGTCTCTTCGGTCCAGGGCACCGACTCGGATAGACCTTGCTTCACCCAGAGGCGCAAGTCATCCACGGGCAAGTGAAATCCGAATTCGAACCGCCTCAGGAGCGCCTCGCACAGAGTGGTTTTGCCCGCTCCGGGCGGGCCGGTGATCACAAAGATTTCGCCACGCATGGGCAAGGAGTCTAGCGCAAACGCAGGTAACTTGAGAGGCATGACCGACTTTGGAGTCTCCTGGACCCTCTCTCGCCAACGCTTCAACGATTCGCTGGCCGACCTCAGCCACGAGCAACTGAACTGGAAACTGAGCGCTAACACCCTCTCCATCGGCGAGATGGCGCTGCACGTCGCGGGCGTCGAGGTCTCATTCGCCAGCCAGCTCACGGGGTTGGAGCTGAATGACGAGCAGACCAAACTCGCCAAGACGGCGACCGATGGCGTGGTCAACGACAAGCCATTCCCCTACGAACTCCACGAAATCACGGCCGAGACAATCGCGGAAGCCCTCGCATACTCCCGTACTTTGGTGGAGCCACTCCTGACCGCCCCCACCTTCGATCAGCTTCACAAAGAGATCCAAAGTGCTCTCGGGCCGATCATCACTGGTCAAGGCGCGCTTGCCCGGCTTGCATTCCACCCGGCTTACCACCAGGGCCAGGTCTACCTGCTGCGAAACGCGGATAACTTCCCCGCCTAAAGCAACCGCTTCCAGGCCTGGTACCAAGGAATCGGGGCCAGGCCCACACCGTTGGTGTCGAGGATGTCGCGGAGGCGCATCAGGGCGTCCAGAATCTGCATCCTCGCTTCGCCTTGGTCGATGAGCTGATCGGCCATGGCGAAGGCGGCATCCACCCGTCGAAATTGGGCCTGCGCCTCCAGGGTGAATCGCACCGGGCAGAGGGTCTCGAGTTCATCGAGGCGGCGACTGAGCTTGCGTAGACTCTCGTGGTGGAAGTCGATGAACGAGACGGGCGAGCGTTCGGTGGACCGCGCCGTTCGCACGCGTTCGGTCAGGTCGACCAACGGCCAATAGGCACGGTCGAAGGCGACCTGAACGCGCTTCCAGTTCATTTCGTTGCCGATTCAAAGATGCTGAGGCCAGCGGCATCCCAGTCATCCAGGAAGCGCTTTAAACCGCTATCGGTGAGAGGGTGCTTGAACAGGGCCTGGAGAATCTTCAGCGGCATGGTCGCTACGTGCGCCCCGGATTCGATTGATTGCACAACGTGCAGCGGGTGTCGAATCGAGGCAACAAGGACTTCGCTGGCGAAGCCGTAATTCTCGACCATTGCGACCGTGTCCGTGACCGCCGTCATGCCGTCCGCCGAAAGGTCATCGACACGACCGACGAAGTTGCTGATGTATGTCGCGCCCGCTTTAGCCGCCATTAGAGCCTGGGAAACAGTGAAAACCAGGGTGACGTTGGTCTTGATGCCGCGATCGGTGAGGTTCTTCACCAAGCGAATTCCCGGCTCGATCAAGGGAACCTTTACGACGATCTGAGGGTGCCAGCTACTGATCTCCAGGGCTTCCTTCAGCATCGTATCGAAATCGCTGGCCACCACTTCGGCACTGATGTCGCCGCCGGGGACGAGTTCACAGATCTTGAGGACGGTCTCTCGAAACCCTCGCCCAGACTTCGCGATCAAGGTCGGATTGGTGGTGACGCCATCAATGATCCCCCACTCCGCCGCCTGACGCACTTCTTCGAGATCACCGGTATCCACAAACAGCTTCACGGCCCAGATTATAGCGTTTGTCGCGCCTTCCAATCCGTTTTGGCGTCAAAATCGAAGGATGGATCGCGCAGACGAACTCTACAAATTAGTCGCCGAGATCCCCGCTGGGCGCGTCATCTCCTACTCTGCGCTTGGCTTGGCCATGATCCCACGAATGTGGCCCCGGCAGGTTGGCAACTACATGCGGTTCAGTTCGCCGGGCATTCCTTGGTGGCGCGTTGTCGCCGCCGATGGGCACATCTCTCTAGCTAAGAGCGACCCCGCGATGGCCGTCGAGCAGCGCAAACGACTGGAATCCGAAGGCGTTGAATTCAAGGGTGAATGCGTGCGTATGGCCGATTTCCTGTGGGACGCCAACGAAGCCTATGAGGCAGGGCTGATTTGACTCTTCTTGCCCGCTTTCTTGCCCGTCGAACTTGGGGAGGCATGCTTTGGTGTATGCGCCGCCCGGGCTTGCGTCGGCTTCGCCTCCGCATGGGCAACTCGCTTCCTCCTGAGTTGCGGGCCAAAGTCAAAGCCAGCGCCAACCGTCAAGATCGATGGGCGCGCAAGTACGGCGTACCCCTTCTGACGGTTGCATTCCAGCTTTTCATCGCTAGCGTGCTCATCACGGGATGCTACATGGCGGCGCTGCAGCTCTTCGAGTCCGGCGTCCTTTCCGTCCCGACCGAGGTCCGCGAGAAGGCGGGAGCTTAGAAGTCGACCGGACGCAGATAGTACTCGCCAATCGCCGATGAGCTGAGCATGGCAACGGTCGGCAGGCGTCGCTTCCAGTGGGTCCCTGAGACCCGCTTCTGGACGATCTCGACATCGCTGGCCGGGAATCCCATCTCAACCAACTTGGTCGGGCTGAACCCACTCACCAGGTAGTGCAAGATTCGGTCGGCGGCCACGTAGGTGATGCCAAAGTCGCCCTCATCGGTTTGCCCCTTGATGAGGTCGGCGGTAGCGGGCTTATCGATGATCACGGGCGGAACCCCGAGCTCCCGCGCGACGGCCCAAACCTGGGTCTTGAAGAGATCACCCAAAGGGTTGATCGGGGGGGAATCGTCAGCGTGCCAGGTGTAGTAGCCAAACAGCCGCTCACTCTTGTTGCCCGTCCCCACCGGAAGCGCGCCCAGTCGAGCACTCTGGTCGAAGAGCACCAGCATTCTCGTGCGGGCGCAGATATTGCCCAGTCGCGCTCCCGAGATGTCGCTTTCGTGGTTGTCCACGTAGCCATCCACCATCGGCGAAATGTTGATCGTGCGTGATTGAATTCCCGTGTCATCCAGCACCATCTGGGCATGATCCAGGCTCTCTTGCGATGAGATCTTGTAGGGCATCCGGATCGCGAACACGTTCTCTGGGCCGAACGCCCGCGCGCAAAGGTACGCCACAACCGCCGAATCCACACCGCCCGAAAGTCCAAGCACCGCCTTGGTGATCTTCCGCCGACGCAGAAACTCGTCCTGCAAGAAGCTCACAAGCCATTTTGTTACCAATGGAGCATTGATCTCCAAGGGCTGCGCTTGGGGCTGAAACGGCTCGGCAACGATGAGCGGGAGGGCCATTGGCAGGTATTACCCGAAGTGGCGGGGACAAAAGTCCCCACCTCGATACGTCGTCCCACGCATCGGAGTCAGATGATGTAAGGTAAGTTCAATTGTCGGTGGATTATCCACCGGCCAATGGAGTCAATGAAGATGTCAAGTGGATGGAAGTTGGTCCTGGGTCTCGCCGCCGCCGCGGTCGGAGTCTTCGTGATTTACAGAGTCGCAATGGCGCTCTTGTCGCTGCTCGTCCCCATCCTCGTGGTCGGCGCTATCGCCGTGATCCTGTATTCCGTGGTCTCGAAGAAGGCCCTCGGCTCGGGTCGACGCCACAGCCTCCGCTGAGCGCTCGTTCCCAGCTAGAATAGCAACATGTTGTTGCTTGGTTTGGGCTTGATCTCCGGCTTCCTCACTCCCCTTGATCTACCGGAGATCAAGCGCGATTCCTACGGAGTGCCCCAGATTCGAGCCGCAAGCGCGGCTGAGGCCTACCGAGGACTTGGCTATGCCGTCGCCCAAGATCGCATGTGGCAGATGGAAACCAGCCGCCGAACGGCGACTGGTCGTATGGCCGAGGTCTTCGGCCCCAGCTATGTCGCTTCCGATCGGGAAACCCTCCTGACCGGCTACACCCAGGCCGAGCTTGAAGCTCAGTTCGCCCAGCTCTCGCCGGAGACCCAAACCGCCTTTCGCGCCTACGCGGAGGGAGTCAACCTTTTCCTCGAATCTGGTGCCCCGCTCCCCGATGGGTATGCGAAACATGGCTTCAGACCGAAGGCCTGGACGGTCTGGGATAGCGTTTCGGTCACCATCCTGCTGTTCCGACGTTTTGGCACCGGTGGTGCGGGCGAACTGCGCAACATGGCCCTTCTCGCCTACTTCGCCACCCAGCCCAAGCTGAAGGGCCAAGAAGCCGCCCTGCTAGATGACTTCATCTGGCAAAACGACGCCAAGGCGATCCCGACCCTGGCCCCCGAGGATGATCCTCAACGAAAGAATCCGCCCTCGTTTGCCTCCTATACGGCCAAGCAAACCGCAGATCATCTGGCCAACCTGCCCAAACTGGGCCTGCTTGAATTGCTTCCCGCCGTTAGGCTCGCCTCGGCCGAGGACACGCGCCTCGTCGCCGAACACGTCGCTGCCCCTTTCAAGACCGGCTCCTATTGCGTCGTGGTGGGCGGCAAGCGATCCGCCACCGGCGAGCCTCTGCTCCTTTCTGGTCCCCAGATGGGCTTCACACTGCCGTCGGTCATCCACGAAGCTGCAATTGTCACGCCCCAAATCAGGGTTGTGGGCATGGATGTGCCGGGAATTCCGTCCATCGCCATTGGCCACACTCCCGAGCTCGCGTGGGGCCTCACGACTGGTGCCGCCGACACCGAGGATATCGTGAGCTATGCCAAAGAAGCGACCGGCTATCGCTACGGTGACAAGGTCATTCCCTTCGAGCGTCGAACCGAGGAAATCCCCGTCAAGGGTGCAGCGACTCAAACGGTGGAGGTTCTCCGCACCAAAGACGGCCCGCTGGTCCTCAATGGCCGCACTACGGTTTTTGCCCGCCGGAGTGTTTACTGGAAGTCCGAGATTCTGTCCACTGATGTCCTCGCGGTCCTCCTCCGGGCCAAAAATCCGAAGGATGTCGCCGAAGCAACTCGCCTTGCCACGGTCAACTTCAACCTTTTCTATGCCACCCGGTCAGGTGATATCGGCTGGCGATACACGGGCAAGTTCCCGATACGGGCCTCCAGTTACGATCCCCGTCTTCCCTTCCCCGGCGGGCCGGCCACCGAGTGGAAAGGCTTCCTGCCCTTTGACCAGATCCCCAATGTGGTAAATCCGAAGTCTGGCATCATCGCGAACTGGAACAACAAGCCAGCGGCCTGGTGGCCCAATCTCGATACTCCGACTTGGCAACGGGTCTTCCGCAACCAAGCCTTGCTGGACAACCTGACCAAACCGCTTCTCTCGGCCCCCGACCTCGAAACGGCTGCTTGGGACATCGCCCGTCGCAAGTTTGAAGGCGGCTACAACTACACGGCGCCCGCGCTCATGCCTTCATTTCGTCGTGCTCTCTCGGGCGAAAAATCTCCTGAGGCCAAGTTGCTTCTTTCGTTCGATGGCCGCGCCTTCGATGGCCAGCTCGCGCCTACGGTCTTTGACGAGACCACCAAGGCCCTGCGCGAAGAGCTCTTCACTGCCAAAGTAGGGTCGTTCATCAATCCCGACTTCTTCCAGACGGCAATCCAGCCCGGCCTCGTGCTCGCCGCGCTGGAAGGTCGAACGAAGATCGACTTCCGTGCGGGTCGAACGCCGGATGCAATCATTCAGGCCGCATTCGCCAAGGCAAAGGATCGGCTGCAGGCGAGAAAGGACTGGGCCTACCGCCCCGGCACGATCCCCTCGCCAGACGGAGTCCCGATCCCCTACAACCAGAGGGGCACCTATATCCAACTCATTGAGCTAGGCCCGGTCTTGCACGGACGAAATGTCGTCACGCCCGGGGTCGCCGAAACCGGCCCCCACAGCGCCGACCAAGCTCCCTTGGCCCGGGCGTGGACCTTCAAGCCGATGTGGGAGTTGCGCTAGGATACACTCTCGGCATGCAGCATGCCCACCAACCGATCCACCTCTCTCAGATTCGAATCACGGATGGGTTCTGGTCGGGTTGGCACCAGAAGTTGCTGGACGCAACCCTGCCCCAGCAACTTGAGCAACTCAAGGGACGGTTGGAGAACTTCCACCGCGTCATTCGCAGTGAGAAAGGGACCTTCGAGGGCCGATTCTTCTTCGATGATAGCGACGTGTTCAAGTGGCTGGAGGCCACTGCGTACGCTCTCCAGGGCCAGAATGCCAACCATCCATTGCGGGGCGAATTCGACCGAATCGTTGGCCTCCTCAAGCAAGCCCAAGATCCAACGGGGTACCTGAACACCTACTTCCAGCTTCAGCAACCGCCCGAGATGAGGTTCCGCAACCTGCATGTGATGCACGAGATGTACTGTGGTGGTCATCTCATCGAGGCAGGCGTTGCCGCTTTCGAGTGCCTTCAGGATCGGACCTTGCTCGAGATCGGCATTCGCTACGCCGACCTCATCGACTCGATCTTTGGCCCGGAGAAGCGACCCGGCTATTGCGGCCATGAGGAGCTTGAACTCGCGCTCGTGCGGCTCACCGCCGCGACCGGCGACAAACGGTACCGGGAGCTCGCCCGATGGATGGTGGAGTCACGTGGACACCACCCCAGCCCCTTCCTCGCCGAGTTTGCCGATGAACCCGCGAAGTCGATGTTCTGGCGCGACACCGACCGTATCTGGATGAAGGATGGTGCGTACAGCGGCGAATACGGCCAAGACCATGCCCCGATTCGCGACCACACCGAGATTGTCGGACATGCGGTGCGTGCGATGTACCTCTACATGGCCGCCACTGACCTGTGCGAGGACGAACCGCTGCGCGATGCCTTGGTCCGGATCTGGAACAACCTCGTCGAGAAGCGTATCTACATCACGGGAGGCCTCGGGCCGAGCGCGCACAACGAGGGCTTCACCACCGATTACGACCTGCCGAATCTCTCGGCCTACGCCGAGACTTGCGCGGCAGTTGGTTTGGTCATGTGGGGGTCGCGCCTGCTCAACCTCACCGGCGATTCTGAGTTTGGCGATGTGCTCGAACGCGCACTGTACAACGGAGCAATCTCTGGCATCAGCCTCGACGGCAAATCCTACTTCTATGGCAATCCGCTCGAAAGCCGAGGCAACCATGCTCGCACGCCGTGGTTCGAGTGCGCCTGCTGCCCGCCGAACCTTGCGAGGCTAATCGGTTCGATTGGTCGCTACCTTGTGAGCATTGGCCCTGACGCCCTCACCGTCGTGGTCCCGGCCGGAATGGAGGTCAGTGCAAGGTTCGGAGGAGTGCCGGTCACCGTTCGCATTGAGGGCAACTACCCTTGGTCGGGCAAGTTCAAGATCACCGTCGACAGCGGCAAGCCGGTCACCTTCGCGCTCCGCCTCCGGCTGCCCGGCTGGGCTGACGAGATGTCGGTCGAGATTCCCGGCGAAGAGCAAGGGGCTGAGTACGAAAACGGCTTCGCCGTCATGAACCGAACTTGGCAGCCGGGAGACACCGTCGAGTGCGACTTTGAGATGCCTGCCCGATGGGAAGAAGCCAACCCCAGCGTGCTCGATAACCTTGGCCGAGTAGCCCTCATGCGCGGTCCGCTGGTCTATGCCTTTGAGGAGCCCGACCTGGGATACAAGCCCCAGCACTTCGTCGCCGACACCGATGCTGATACGCTTGAGGACAAACTGAGCCGAGTGCTTGGCGAAGGTGTGGCCCTACGCGTCGAAGGCATCCGCGAGATCGATCAGGACTTCCCTGGCCTGTACGCCGAATTCGGCGCGACCGCGAGCGAACCTGCGGATGCCGTGGCCATCCCCTACTTCGCCTGGGCCAATCGGGGTAAATCCCACATGCAGGTCTGGGTGCGAAGGCTCTAAAAAACAGAAAAGGCCCGTGGGGTGAACCCCACGGGCCTTTTGCTCAGAGCTTAGCCCCGAGTAACTTTCGTCGTGCCGGAACCCTTCAGGTCGAGCTTCATGCCCTGGTCGACCAGTTCCATCTCGTTCGACATTTTGTACTTCGTCAGCATGCGAATGGTGACTCCAGTGGCCTTGTCGACGAGGCCCTCGGTGGACATCTCCATGGTGCCGGTCATCTTCATATTCGGCATCTGGCCGCCGCCCGCTTGAGCGGCGTTCGCTTTCATCATGGCTTCCATGTCCGGCTCCATCTTGAGGGTGCCTTCCATCTTGATGACCCAGGCCTTGACGCCATCCGCGTCCTTTTCACCGACCAGGGTCGCCTTCAGCTTCTGGTCTTCCTTGTACATCAGCGGACCCTTGGGAATCACAACGTCCCACGAGTCGCCAATCTTGATTGGACCTTCGGGGAACTCGAAGAAAATTCCAACCGTTTGGGTCGCGGAAGAACCGCCGGAGAGCATGGCGGCCGGTCCGGTTGGGATGTTCGCATTCTCAATCTTGAGGCGATTTCGCACGTCAAGCTTGCCGGGAACCACCATTTCCTTCTTAGCTTCTTCGGGAAGGTCCGGGCTGCCACCGCCGCCGGGCATGCCTTCCATGCTCATCTTTTCCAGCTTGGATACGGTTTCGACCGAGGCGAGGCCAGTCGCCGCATCGGTCTTGCCGATCTTGAGGGCGTAGGTCATCACCGTGGTGATGTCGATGTTCTGCTCGCCCATGCCGGGTACTTCGACCGACTGCTTGACCGTCGATTCGATCTTGTACTTCTCGGTCGTTCCGTCCGTAAGCTGGCGGCGAAGCGTGACCGTATCTTGGGCGGCCAAAGCAAGCGCGCTCATGGCAATGACGGCGAGGGGAATCCAACGGTTGAATCTAGTCATGGTAGATGACTTATTATGCACACCCTTAGATTGTCCTTAGGTAATTAGTCGAACGGCAAGTTTGCTAGAGGTTCGGGCCGGTCTTTTTTGATGCTGATCGAACTCGTCTTGCCCGTCGTCATTGCCCCGATGATCGACGAGAAGTGGAAGATCAATGCCGCCAGCAGGGCGACAAAAACCAAGAAACTTGGAGCACCCGTACCCGCGCCCTTCGCATGGACCCCGGCCATCGAAAAGACCGCCTGAAGGTCGGCTCGAAGCAGGAACACGACGAAGGCACTCACCAACCATCCGCAGAAAATGAAGATTCCTTTGCCCGTCTCGCCGAGCACAAACTGGCCCGCCCCGGGAACGATGACCGAAAGCAAGACCGCCCCACGTGCGCTCGCCACAACGTCTTCCGCCCCGATGAAGGGGTTATCGCTCAGAGCCCGGCGCATCGCCGCATCCGACATTGGGTTGGCACCCAACACCAGTTGGGCGTACTTTCGCTCTGCCGCCACGTTGTTCGGGTCAAGCTCGACCACGCGCTTCAGAGTTTCCAGAGCCTTCTTCGTCTGGCGCGCTTCAAGGTAGCTTTCGGCGCACGCCTCGAGGACGGTGGGCGACTCGGGGGCGATTTCGAGTGCTTTGGCGATTAGCTCTTGGGTGCGAACCTTGTTGCCGCGCATTCGCTCGACCTGGGCTTCACGCAGAATTTTCTCAACTTGGTCAAGCTCACTTTTCTCAGAGATTGGTGCCGGGGCAATTGGCTTTGGACCGCTGGTCGGCGGCACCGAGGGCCGTTCATCCTCAGCACGTGGTTCAGCCGGTGCTTGCGCGGGTTCAGCCGGTGCCGGCGCGGGTGCAGCCGGACGAGTGATTTTCGGAATGACACCCGTGCGCGAATCCAATTCAGCCCTCAGGACCTCAAGACGTTTGACGATGGCTTCTTTGGCCTCGGGGTCAGTCGTCTTGGTCAGCTTTAGCTCCAGACGGGCGATGCCATCCCGAAACGCTTCGATCTCAAGGGCGCTTGAATCCATCAGGTGATTAGACGTAACTTGGCGTCATTTTGGCCCAAACCTTGGGCCTCAATCGAGATCTGGATCGGGGCGAATCGACTTCCACAGCGACTCCAGATCGTAGAACTGCCGCTGCTCGTCGCGCATCACGTGCAAGATCACGTCGCCGTAATCCTGGAGGACCCAGCCGGTTCTCTCGCCTTCGGTTCGTGATGGCTTGACCCGGCGCTCGGCCAGTCGCTCAGTCACACGGTCGGCGATGGCCTGGACCATGCGGTCGCTGTTGCCACTGCAAACGAGGAAGAAATCGGCCATCGAGGTCTTTTGGCGCACGTCCAGAACCTCAATCGCTTCGGCCTTCATCTCGTCGGCGACTTCACTAATCAAATCTACTTTTTCTTGCGCGGTCATTCAGCTCCGATACAAACCGTTGTCACGGATGTATTTTAAGACATTTGGGGTCAGGACGTCGGCGAGCGGCTTGTTTCTCACTAGGCGGTCGCGAACTTCGGTCGAAGATATCTCCGAGGGCACCATCTCGACCGGATCGACGAAGGGACGAATGTCATCGGGAATGCGGTTGAGAGCATCCTCCACCGACAGAGGAAGGCGCACGGCGGCGGCAAGGCGGCACATCTTCAGGATCCGATTCGGCGACTTCCACTCCGGGAAGGTCCGCAACGAATCGGCACCAAGGATCAACCAGTACTCGGCAGGCTGGGCCATTTGGAGCTCAAAAAGTGTCTCAACCATGAAGCTCACGCCGCCGCGGGTTAGCTCTAGGTCGCTCACCGCGAAGCGTGGATCCTCTTGAACCAGCAGGCCGGTCATGGCGAGCCGTTGCTTGGCGGTCGCGCCTGCTTCGCCCTTCGACTTCAGCGGGTTGCGATTGGCGGGGATGAGGAGTACCTCGTCAAGCATCAACTGGTCGGCGGAGGCCACCGCCAGTTGGAGGTGACCACGATGGGGAGGGTCAAAGGTGCCGCCGAGAATGCCTATCTTCATCTTTCGTCCGTGAACCCGAAGACGACCTCGCCAACGATGACGGTGTCGCCTTCTTCTGCGCCCATCGAGCGAATCTTCTCGATAACTCCGATTCTTTCGAGGCGCCGATGAAGATACCGCAAGGCGTCGTCGCTCTTCAGGTCGGTCATCTCGACAAGGCGGTGGATGCGGCGGCCAGTGACTCGGAAGCCAGCCTCGGACTTCTCCACTTCCCAAAGGCCGTCTTCTTTGGCCTTGAGGGCGGGCAAGGCGATTTCTTCGTCCACTGGTTGCGATGATTCGAGGGCATCGACCATGGCATGGAGCAAGGGATCGAGACCTTGGCCGGTTGCGGCCGAGATTGGGAAGAGCGGGAGTTCGAGGCTTTCGAAGCGCACGCGGATGTCGTTGAACAGCTCGGACGGGACAACATCGATCTTGTTGAGAGCGATGATCCGGGGGCGGCTCCAGATTTCTTCGGAATAGAGCTTGAGTTCGCGCTCGATCGTCTCGAAGTTCGCGAACGGGTCGGAGCCGTCGATGGGGTAGGCGTCGACGACGTGGACGAGAACTCGGTTGCGTTCGACGTGGCGGAGGAACTGGTGTCCTAGGCCGATGCCGGCATGGGCTCCTTCGATCAGACCGGGCATATCAGCGACCACGAAGGAAGTGTCGCGGAAGGACACCACCCCGAGGTTGGGCACGATGGTCGTGAACGGGTAGTCGGCGATCTTGGGCCTTGCCGCGCTGATCTGCGAGATCAGGGTGCTTTTGCCCGCATTTGGCAAGCCTACGAGGCCGATGTCGGCAAGGAGCTTGAGCTCCAGCTTCGCGTTGATGCGGTCGGGTGGCGCTCCTTTCTGGGCGAAGTTTGGTGCTTGGCGGACTGAGTTGGTGTAATGCTGGTTGCCGAAGCCTCCGCGTCCGCCTTTGGCGATGATGTAGCGCATGCCGTGGCTGTTCAGGTCGATCAGCGGGAAGCCGGTGTCCTCGTCGGTGACCTGGGTTCCGACCGGAACCTTGACCTCGATTGACTTGCCGTCCCGGCCACGCTTGTTGCCGAGACCATGCTCGCCGCTCATCGCCTCAAACTTCGGTTTGAGCTTGAAATCATAGAGGGTGCGCTTGTTGCGGTCGGCGATGAGGATGATGTCCCCCCCCTTGCCGCCATCCGCACCATTGGGGCCGCCGCGTGGCACGTGCTTCTCGCGGTGGAAGCTTACTGCGCCCGATCCACCCCGTCCCGAAAGGAACTCCACGGTGGCTTCATCGAAGAACATAGCCGTCAGTCTACTGTATTGCGTGTTGGAGGGTGTCAACCTTGTGCCAGCACGTTTGGGAATCAGGACGCAGGACGCAATTGGAACGTGCGAGGGGCGAGATATGGTCGTGGGCCGTGTATCAGGAACCCTCAGCCCCGCCCTGCTCCCTGTTTCGTAGGAGAAGGAACTTTGTGACTGACGTCACTTGATTTTTGACTTGATTTTGGTGCGCTCCGGGGGGTGTTAAGTTAATCAAGTGTGCCGGATGGCTTGTTTCGGTCGGGATGGAAAGGGCTCTATAGGACATATTCGTGCGGGTCAGGCTTCACTGAAATGGGCACGAGAGGCGGTCGTGTCAACTTTGAGCCGCGAATTGATGAGCCTGGACATCGGGTCCAGGCTCCGCACGGCAAGTTACTTCCGGACCGGGGCGACTAAACCTCGGAACGAAGTCAACGGCTTAAGTCCCAGCAAGTCGAAAATCGTGGGGGCGAGATCGATTTGGCGAATCAGGGGCAAGGAGACCCCGGGCCGTACGCCGGAGCCGCCGATGAATCCGATCGCCTGCATCTTGCGCCGCAAGGGCCAATAGCCGTGCTCGCCCGCACCCCAGGGCACAGCCTCGGTTCCGAGGACGCTATTGCTCCGTCGTCCATCCAGCGAATAATCCGGGGCAAGATCGAAGAACAGGTCGCCGCTCGAAGACGAGTTGACACCCATACTGAGAACCTCATCCGGGGCGAAGACAGCCGTCACGACGCGTTCGCCCGCGGCATTTGTGACCGAAAGAAGGGCCTTGCGGGCTTGGGCCAAAACCTCGGCTTTATCTCCCGGAGCCACGATTCCGTTCTTCCAATCGGTGGAGTTCACCACGATACAGTTGCCGGACCAGGACGGCGCGTAGGCCTTGGTTTTCGACAAATCCACTCGGCCCTGGGCGTCGTACTGAAGAAGGCCCGCTTGAGCCAACGCGGCGTTCACGTAGAAAGTCCGGCCGTAGCCTGCCATTCCGTGGTCACTCACGAGAGCCACAGTCCCGCGCGGACCTAACTGATCGAGGCAGAAGCCTAGCCAGTCGTCTTGCAGTTGGAAAACCTGCTCGTAGTAGGGCCAGATCTTGGCGGCCAAGTCCGGCTTGTAGGCCGAAGACTCTGGGTCGAGGACTCCCATCCAAGTGTGCCCGGCGCTGTCGCTCATTGGGGTGTAGTGGAAGAGGAGATCGGGCTTGTATCGACCCAAGGCGTAGCGCACACCGTTCTTGAGGAACTGGCAATCGAGGCGCACGAGCTCAAGGACGCGGCCCTCGGCCTCGCCGGTCCCACCATCGGCCAGAGTCGGTCCAAAAGCGCCATCTTCGTAGAGCCCAAACGGGTCGTCGTGGAAACCGCCATAGGACCGAAGGTAGTCGGCCGACTCAAGTTCGGTTGCCGCACCTACCAGACCATTCACGGCTCGTTGGTAGAGTTCCATGCGGCTGCCATCGGGCTGAAGGGAGAAAAGGCGGAAGAAGGTGTTGCCGATCAGGTTGCCCTTGCTCGCCCGCATGGGCGGACTCCAAGCGGAGAGGTCGGGGCGCGATCCCGAAGGCTTGATGCTGAAAGTCCGCTCCGAGCCCACTCGGCGCAGGGCCACGGTGTCGTACCCTACGACGGGGTCGTTGGGGTCGTCGTAGGCGGCAGCAAAGAAATCTGTTTCTCCAACCTTGAACTTGAGCAGTTTGACCGTGGCGGCACGGATGGGGAGTTCATCGTCGGTAGGCTCAACTTTGGCATCTTTCAGGTCCAACATCTGACCATCGGCGATGCGCGACTCAAACCCTGACCACTGGACGTATCGGTCGGCCGGGACTCCCGCCTTCTTCAGGTTCTCTTGGTGCGGGGCAGCCGGATGCGCTTGGGTCGCGGAGAGCACCACCACGCGCTTGCCTTGCTTGGCGGCGGCGATGTAGATCGGATCCACTTTCAGGTTGCGCGAGTCGAACCCGCTGCGGGTCTCCAAAATCGTGTGCTCAGAATGCGGCAAAAGCGGCACGCTGTTCCCCGAGACGCCGTTGACATCGCCCCACGCTCCGGTGAAGATTGCGGCGTGTCCCACGGCCGTCTTGCTTGGCCATGCGGGGGTCACGGCCTCGAAGCGGACGCCGGATTTCACTAGACGCTGGACGTTGGGGAGTTTGCCCTCGCTCAGAAGGCGATCCACCACCCAGTCCGGTGCCCCGTCCCACGAGATCAGCATGAACGTCCCGCGGCTTACGGCGGGAGGCGCCTTGACCGTTTTGACTGGAGTCTTCGCCTGGAACAGGAGGGTGGTCGCCAAGATCGTCGTCAGCATCTTGGTTGCATGTTACTCCGGCCCGCCACTTGGCGACGAGGGGGAAACATCACTCGAAAGGTATCCTGAACACTCCATGACGTTCCAGGAAATGGTTGCCAAGTTGAATGCCTATTGGGCCGCCCAGGGGTGTGCGATTCTGCAGCCCTACGATGTTGAAGTCGGCGCGGGCACCATGCACCCGGCCACGACCTTGCGCTGCCTTGGTCCCGAAGACTGGAATGTCGCCTACGTGCAGCCCTCGCGCCGTCCGGCGGATGGTCGCTACACCCGCAACCCGATGCGCAGCCAGCGTTATTACCAGTACCAGGTGGTGATGAAGCCGAGCCCGGAGAATATTGTTGACCTCTATATGGGCTCGCTTGACGCGCTTGGATTCGACACTGCGAAGAACGACGTTCGCTTGGTCGAGGACGACTGGGAAAGCCAGGCAGCCGGTGCCAGCGGCGTGGGTTGGGAAGTTTGGATCAACGGGGCGGAGATCACCCAGTTCACCTTCTTCCAGCAAATGGGCGGATACGAGTGCAACCCCGTGTGCGCTGAGATCACCTATGGCCCCGAGCGCCTTTGCTTGATGCTTGACCAGTCGGCTTCGTTCTGGACTGACCTTCAGTGGAACGAGACGACCTCCTACAAGGACGTCGATTACCAGTTGGAGATGCAAAACAACGTCTACAACTTCGAGGTTGCCGACACTGCTCTTTTGACCCAGCTATTTGACCTTTACGAGGCAGAGTCCAAGCGGGTGATCGAGACGCCGGTCTTCTGGGATAGCGTTCAGGGGATCCTCACGGCGACGGACCCGGGCGGCGAGCCGGTGGTGTTTGACCGCAATACGGGGCCGCAGGGACTTGTTTACCCTGCTCTTGATCTGGCGCTTAAGTGCAGCCACATCTTCAATGTGCTTGATGCGCGCGGGGCTGTTGGTGTTACGCAGAGGGCGACGTATATCAACCGCATCCGGGCTCGGATTCGTGCATGTTGTGGCAAGCAT
>JBMOJD010000025.1:0-37416 GCA_049317025.1 Fimbriimonas sp.
GTGTCCATGCCCCGGTCCATCTGCATCAAGGTGATGCCGGTTTCGTATTCGCGGTCGAGGATCGCACGCTGGATGGGTGCGGCTCCGCGATACTTGGGGAGGATCGAGCCGTGGAGGTTAATGCCGCCGCATCGGGTGGAATCCAGGAGCTTTTGCGAGAGAATCTGGCCATAGCTCGCCACGACCATGGCGTCGGCCTCAAGGGCTCGGATGAGTTCGACGAAGGCGGCGTCGCGGGCTTTCTCTGGGGCTTCGACGGCGATGTCGAGCCGCTCAGCGGCCAACTGCATGGGCGAAGGCTGGAGCTTCAGGCCGCGCCCCGAGGGGCGTGCGGGTTGGCAAACCACCAAGCAAGTGTGGTCGGCTAGGGCTTCGAGCGCAGGAATCGCGAAAGTGCCGGTGCCGACGAAGATCAGCTTCATTCGTCCCGATCCGGGTGCTTCCAATGCAGGGTCGAGGCGATCACCTTGTCGATGAACAGCACACCATCGAGGTGGTCGATCTCGTGTTGCACCACGCGGGCGGGCAGGCCTTCGAGTTCGAAGACCAGTTCGCGGCCCCGGCGGTCCATGGCTTCGACTTCCACGTAGAGCGCGCGCTTGACGTCGCCGTAGAGCCCGGGGATGCTGAGGCAACCCTCTTGGCCGACCTGCTCGCCTTCGGAAACCACGATCTTGGGGTTGATCAACGCCGTCGGCTTGATGCCATCGGGAGCGATCACGATCAGGCGCTGGGAGATGCCGACTTGGGGCGCGGCGAGGCCGATGCCATTCGCCTTCTTCATGATGCGCACCATGTCATCGAGAATGAACAGCGTTCTTTTCGCGATTTTCTCGACTTCGGCGGCCGTCTGCCGCAGCACGGGGGCGGGAATCTTGATGACGGGCCGCTCCGCGTTCTGGGCATATAGGTATTGGTATTCGTCGGGGACGACGATCTGCATACGAATAATTATGGACGGATGTAGACTCCGGTGCATGGTCCGACGCGGTCTAACGCTGGCGCAAACCCTTCTTCTCCTCGGCATGCTGCTCGTGGCGCTCGGGATTTTGGCGTTGGTGTGGCAGAAAGTCGGGGGCAAGCCGCCGGTGGATCAAGACATTCGCGCCCTGCGCAAGGTCTATGTTGGCGTCAGTCTTTACCAAAACGACAACAACGGTGCTTATCCGCTCGGCCTGGATCAGGTGCAGCGTGATCTCGATGGACCGGGTGATTTGACCTCGACGCGCGATCCATTTCTGAAGTCCGGTGGCCCTTTCCCTCGTGACGCGGGTTTGTTGAAGTGGGCGGAGAAGTCATCGGTACGCATCTCGTTTCTCTTCGCGCCGCTGCATGTACGGGCCGGGGCGGCGGAACCTAAGCTCCTGCAAGACCTTGTGAAGGACCCGGCCACGCCGCTCGTGGTGAACCCCTGGATCGGCCAGGCGGTCCCTGGGGCCGAATTCAGCGCGACCATTTCGGGAAAGGTCCAGGTTGTGCGGGCCGATGGTTCGATTGTCAGCAAGGCCCTTGCTTCGCCGACGGCCATCGAGAGTTCCGTCGCATTCTGGGCTCGGAACTAGTCCTTTGAGGCCCACCAATTGTTCATCGCCTGCTCCCAAGACTCGCGGAAATACTGCTCGACGTACGGCTGATAGGCATCCTGGCGCGCCGCATACCATTCACGTAGCTCGGCCTGGTTCGCGGTTTGCACCCAATGGCTCCAAGCCTCGACGGCATCGTCCAAGAGTTGCATCCCTTCGCCCGCACTGCCATCGCGAGGATCCTCGCCGAGAATCGCGCTTTGCTTGGGGTCAAGGGTTTGAATCGCATCGAGCCGAACGAGGTCGGGCCGAATGGCAAGCAGTTGCGACGTCTCGAAGCGGGCCGCGTGATCCAAGAACGCATCAGTCGCTAGGGGCTCCAGCGGCGAAGCCGCAAAAACCCGAAAATCCTGGCGATAGACCATCATGCTTTCGGCAAACCGATAGAGCTCGATGCAATGACCCTGGGCGTAGTGCCCCGTCACGATTAGCACGGTGCGTGCCCCAGAGCGAATCAGGCCCCCGACGGTGGCCTTCCAGGCTTCGGTTACGATTTCGCTCGGCGCATCAAGCGAATGGGGGTGGGGCAAGGTGGTGATCGGCAGGGTCAGAGTGGGCAAGAGAACGCCATCCAGACGCTCCGCCAAGCGCTTGCAAAAGGCTTCGGCGACCAGCGAATCCAGCCCGAGCGGCAGGTGATCGCCATGCCATTCGATTGCCCCCAGGGGCAGAATGGCGGGGCAAACCCTCGCCCACGCCTCTGAAAGCTCGCCGGGGTGCATCTCCACAAGTCGCAACATTGCCCCGATTGTAGGCCAAATGGGCGGCGGCACGGTACCCTATTGGCATGATACTGAAGCTGGGCCTCCCCAAGGGAAGCCTCCAGGAGCCGACGTTTGCGCTCTTTGAACGTGCAGGCTACTCATTCAAAATCTCGTCGCGCTCGTACCAACCGGTCGTGGACGATGAGACCTTAGAGCCGATTCTGCTGCGTCCTCAGGAGATTCCGATCTACCTGAACGAAGGCGTGATAGACGCGGGCCTGACCGGCGCCGATTGGATCGCCGACACGGGGGCCGATGTCGTGGAAGTCTGCGAACTTCGTTACTCCAAGCTCACAAATAACCCCATCCGCGTGGTCCTTGCGGTGCACGAGGCCTCCGGGATCCAGAGCGTGGCTGACTTGCAGGGCAACCGGGTCGCGACTGAGTATGTGCGGCTTACTGAGCGTTACTTGGAATCGAACGGGGTCAAGGCGTCGGTCGAATTCTCCTGGGGTGCGTGCGAAGTTAAGGTTCCGCAGTTGGTGGATGCCATCGTGGTGAACACCGAGACGGGATCGAGCCTGCGCGCCCACAACCTGCGCATTGTGGAAACCCTGCTGACTTCCACCACCCGATTCGTCGCGAGCCAAGCGGCCTGGAATGACCCTTGGAAGCGAGCGCGGATCGAATCGCTGGAGATTCTGCTGACCGGGGCTATGAACGCGGCGCGGATGGTCGGGCTCAAAATGAACCTGCCCAAGAGCCAGCAAGCGGAGATTCTTGGCCTGCTCCCCGCCCTGAAGGACCCTACGCTGAGCCCACTCTCGAACCCGGATTGGATCGCCGCCGAAGTGATCTTGCAGGATAAGCAGGTGCGCGACCTGATTCCCGCCCTGAAGCGCGCGGGCGCCACCGGCTTGGTGGAGTATCCGCTGAACAAAGTAATCGACTAGTCCTCTTTGGTCGCAAGACCACGGAATGTATCGACCCACTCGTGGTCGCCTTTGCCTTCAACAAAGAGTTTGGTTTTGTTGAAGGCAATTTTCTCGGCGGCGGTGTCCTTCACCCGATTCAAGCCCGCAAGGAAGATCGTGTTCTTGCCGAAGCGGCCATTGATTTCGTCCACCGCCTTGTTGAGGTCCTCGCGATCTTCCAGAGTGTCGAAAAGTGACGGCGTCACCTCCTCACGCTCAAGTAGGTCGCCAAACACCACTGAAACCTGGCGCGGCTTGACGAAATTCCGCCCGGCCCAGGCCTTTAGGAAGTGCTCGTTGAAGGCAATGGAATCTTGGGTTGCGGTGATGCGGAGCCGGACCGACCAGCTTTGGGTGAAGCCCGAAACGCTGATCGACATACTCTTCGCGTACCAGCCGTTCGACCGGAGGCGTGCGCTCGCCTTTTGGATCAGCCGCATGAGGACCTCACGGCAGCCTTGGTCGGTGCGCAGTTCGGGCGGGAGCACGTGGGAGTGGCTCAGGGACTTGCCGCTATCGTTGTCCAAGTTCAGGTCATCGCCCCGGAGAAGGTGCCACCAGCGTTCGCCCATCACGCCGCCGAATGCCTGCACGAGGTCATCGCGGCTGGCCCGGCACATCTGTTCGGTCGTGAAGATGCCGGCGGCGTTCAGCCGGATCTGCATGCGCTTGTTGATTCCGGCAAAATCGGTGAGCTTGAGGCCGAATAGTCGCTCGGGCAACTCATGCTTCTCGATGACCACCAGCCCGTCGGGCTTTTGCATATCGGTCGCGGTTTTGGCGAGGAATGCGTTGGGTGCGAGGCCGATACTTGACTTTAGGCACTCGCCCACCTGGTCACGAATGGTGGCTTTGATGCGGTGAGCCCATTCGATGGCTTGAGGGCGTCGTCGCTCTTCGCCCAGCAGCCGAATGCGCATCTCGTCGATGGAGCACACCTTTTCAACCGGCAAGACGCTCTCGACGGCGGCGATCACTCGATGGTGGTAACCGACGTACACATGGGGCCGGGCCAGGACCATCTGGATTTCCGGGCATAGACGTCGCGCCTCGCCAATCTGCGAGAGAGTCTTGACCCCCATGCGCTTGGCCTCGTAGCTCACAGCGATGCAAAATGAGCTATCCGCCATCACGGGCACGACCGCGATGGGCCGGCCGCGTAACTCCGGCCGCTCCTGCTGCTCAACCGAGGCAAAGTACGCGTTGAGGTCGAGGAAGAGATACCGAAGCGAACCATATGGTAGAGAATCGTCTACCATATGCTCAGTATACTGCAGGTCCGCCAAAATCCAAGGTCCGTCGATCAATGGACTGAATCTTCGTTGACACAAACAGAAAGACTTAGATAGAACGAGAGTGAGCAGAGCAACCAAACAGGGAGTGACCGTGAAAGAAAGCAGCAGCCAAGATAGCCGAATTGCGAAAATGACATTTCGATCCGTGTACCCTCATTATCTCAAGAAGATTGAAGGGAAGGGCCGAACGAAGGATGAGCTTCACGAGGTCGTGCGATGGCTAACCAGATTCGACGAGGCGCTATTGCAGAGCCATCTCGAGGTTGACACAACGTTTGAACAGTTTTTTGCTCAAGCCAACCTTAACCCCCATGCCCACCTTATCACGGGAACGATTTGCGGTTATCGAATTGAGGAAATCGAGAACGAACTCACGCGAAAGGTTCGGTACCTTGATAAACTGGTCGATGAACTCGCGAAAGGGAAGAAGATGGAAAAGATCTTAAGGCACCCATAAAGGTGTCCGTACTTGACAGCGGGGTCTGCGTTGTGAGTCTCTAGATGCAGGAGTTATCAACGATCGTGATCCGATTTGATGTGTTTAGCCCACTCGGGGAGATACCGAAGCGAACCATATAATTGGAGTCACCCTGAACTGTGCAGTGTGCTCCTCACGTAGTCTCGGCTACGCACAACCAGCACACCCTTGATGCGTTGCCCAAACAGATTGGCAAAATCTTCGTCGTCCGTAACGAACAGTTCGCAAGCTGCCCCGATGGCCTCGGCTAAAGCCTGCCTATCACCGGAGCCTTCCAGGGGCAGACCGACAGGAAGTACATCAAACTGACTGGTGACGAGGAACGAACGTCTTAGGATTGAAATGAATGGCTCTGGGCTTACGCTCAGGCGCTGAAGGTTTCTCCTCACCTCGTCGAGAAGATGCTCGGATGTCACGAACTCATCTTGACTTCGGGCCAAGGCTTTTCTGTAATCACCGGCAGGACGAAACCCGGCAGCCACGAGGAAGTTGGCATCAAGAAAAGTCCTCATCAGTTTCTTGGCTAGGAGTTTGGCGAGAAGTCGTCGGGATTGAGCCCGAGTTCGAGAATACCGAGCTTGGCGTCCTCGATTCCCTCCGGCGTCACTGCACCATTGATCAGCGTTTGGGCGATTTCCTCTCGCGAATAGACTCTGGATTCACGCTTGGGACGAATCTCACCAGGAACGAGCCGAAGTTCATCGCCATCCGGAATTAGCACGAAAAGCGAGCGGGCCCCGTAGCCCTTCAACTTCCGAATTTCTGACGGGATAACGATATGCCCCCGCGAATCCATCTCAACGGCATACGATTCACGCATTGCGTTCTTGACGTCCTTGCAGCATGTTCGCATTGTAGCGCAATCACCTGGATCGAATGGCTTCGCCTGGGGCTTGGGTCGGACAAAAAGTCAGGGAAATTGCTACCATGGAGCGAAGGATTCAACGATGCATCGACTCGCGATCTACCCGGGAACATTTGATCCGCCTACCCTTGGCCACCTTGACCTGATCGAGCGGGCGTCGCGCCTGTTCGACCACCTCATCGTGGCCGTGGGCGTGAACTCGAGCAAGAAGCCGCTGCTGAGTGCGGACGACCGCGTGCTTGCTCTCCAGCAATCAGCTGCGCATGTTCCGAATGTCACGGTGGAGTCATTCGACGGGCTCTTGGTCGAGCACGCCAAGCGTCGGGGCGCCCGGAGTGTTGTGCGTGGCCTGAGGGCGATTGCCGACTTCGAATACGAGTTCCAGATCGCGATGGTGAATCGTAGATTGGCCGACGACGTGGAGAGCGTCTTCCTGATGACGCACTGGGACTACACCTACCTCAGCAGTTCCATCGTGAAGGAAGTCGCCCTGCTTGGAGGGGCGTTCGAGTCGATGGTCCCGCCGCCGGTCGTGCCGATCCTGCAGGAAGCCATTCGCCTACGAAAAAGCCAGGCCTAACGCCTACTGCGCGGCATGCCGACGAGCTCGGAACTCGAGAATCTGCTCGTGTGAGAGCGAGACCACGGTGGGCTTGGCGACATCGAGGAATTGGTTGAACGAGATGTCGGGAATCTCGCCGGTGTCGACGAATTCCTGGTGCATGGTCCGGATCGCATGCTCGTCGGCGACGGCATCGGGAAAGACCTCAACCCAGAGGCCAGGACTTGACCCGGCCGCAACGTAGGCAATGGCGACCAAGTGAAATTCGTGCTCAGCCTCGGTAGAGTTGGCCTCGGAGTCACCCAGCCAGCGTCCGCTGCCCACCGCGCATCCTGCCGCCC
Source organism: Fimbriimonas sp. (assembly GCA_049317025.1). Classification (GTDB taxonomy): domain Bacteria; phylum Armatimonadota; class Fimbriimonadia; order Fimbriimonadales; family Fimbriimonadaceae; genus Fimbriimonas. The sequence continues at coordinate 6,803 of JBMOJD010000025.1, forward strand.
GAAGGAGCGCCCGAACTTCATCAGCGCCCCGGCTGCTGAAGCTCTCCACACGTCGGTCCTCGCTTGGATGAGCCGCAGAGGCAATCGAACCAGTCCCATTCGCCACCACGTAAACGCCGACCTTGCCGCAATGGCGCTCGGCCTCAGCGGGAAAGTCTTCGAGGGCGACGCGCAGAACCATTAGGGTGCCATGGCAAGGGCGGGCTTGCTTTCTACCACGCTGTGGCCATGCTCAATGAAGTACTCGAACTCCTCGGGGAATACTCGGAGCGCGCCCATGATCGGCCAGGCCGCCGCATCGCCAAGGCCGCAGAACGAGCGTCCGTCAATCTGGGAGCAGACTTCCTTCAGCAGTTCGATATCGCCCGAGCGACCGCCGCCGGTGCGGATGCGGTCGAGAATCTGGACCAGCCACTTCGTGCCCTCGCGGCAAGGCGTGCACTTCCCACAAGATTCGTTGGCGTAGAACTGCGAGGTGCGCCACATGAAGGTCACGATGCAGGTGTGCTCGTTGAGGAACATGCACCCGCCCGAGCCGACCATCGATTTGACTTCGGACATCTCTTCGTAACCAAGAACCGCGCGATCCACCATCTCAGCATTGAGGATCGGGACCGAGCAGCCGCCCGGGATGCACGCTTTGAGCGCGCCGCCCTTCATGCCGCCGGCCAACTCCAGGAGCTCCTTCAAAGTCGTGCCGAATTCGATTTCGTAGTTGCCCGGCTTGTTGACATGGCCAGAGACCGAGAAAATCTTGGTGCCACGCGAGTTCTTGGTGCTTGCGCCCAGCGATGCGTACCATTCGCCGCCATTGGCCAAGATCGGCACGACGCAGCAGTAGGTCTCGACATTGTTGATGACCGTCGGGCGCTCCCAGAGTCCGGAGACGGTCGGCAGCGGCGCATGGGGGAACTTGAGGCGGGGCATGCCGCGCTCACCCATTAGCGAGCTCATGAGCGCGCTTTCTTCGCCGCACTCGTACGACCCCGCTCCCATGTGGATGTAGAGGTCAAAGTCGAACCCGGTGCCAAGGATGTTCTTGCCGAGGAGACCAGCCTTGTAGGCTTCGTCAATCGCGTTGCGCACCGAACGGGCCGCGTCGATGAATTCGCCGCGAATGTAGATGTAACCGCGATCCGCCTGAGTTGCGAAAGCTCCGATGGTCATACCTTCGACGAGCAAGAACGGGCAGGTCTCCATGAGCTGCTTGTCCTTGAAGGTTCCGGGCTCGCCCTCGTCGGCGTTGCAGATCAAGTAATGGGGCTGGGTCTTTTCCTTGGGGATGCCGTTCCACTTGATCCAAGTGGGGAATCCGGCGCCACCGCGACCGCGCAGTCCGGACGTCTTGATCGCATCGATCACGCCTTGTTTTTCGCCCGCGACCGCGTTTTTGAGCGCCGTGTAGCCGCCCGTGGCTTGGTAACCCGCGAGCGTTCGGTACTTGGGGTCGTCGGAATGCTTAAGGAGCAGCTTGTACTCGGCCATAATCTTTTGCTAATTCTACTCGGGAAGCATCCCGAGGTTTGCCGACGAGGCTAGGCTTCGTCGGCATATTGATCGGCCGCAAACGCTCCGGGGCGCGCGACCGTGGTCGTCAGCTCGACATGGTGCCCCTTCTCCGAGGCTTCCTTGATCGATTGCATGACGTCCAGGACGTGGAGGGCAAGGTCGCCAGAGGCCAAGTGCGAGGTCCCGGTGCGAATCGCATACGCCATGTCGAGGACACCCACACCGCGTGAGTTGCCCGCGAATCCGTGGGTGAGCGGGACCGCCTCCCACTCCTTGCCCGGTTTGGCGAGCAGGATCTCACCGCCGAAACCGTTAGGGTCGGGAACGAGCAGAGTGCCTTCCGTGCCGTAAACCGTCAGCAATGGCGACTTCGAGCCCCAGACGTCAAAGCTGGTGGTGATCTCACCGATGGCTCCGTTCACGAAGTCCAAAACGCCGCTGTAGTGGGTCGGAGTCTCGACTTCGATCACCTTGCCCGCCTTCGGCTGACTGGTGATCGTCCGGGTCGGGAAGGTCGCCCGAACCGAACCGGTGACTCGGCGGACTGGGCCGATCATTTGGACCAAGGCGGTCAGGTAGTACGGGCCCATGTCGAGCATGGGGCCACCACCGACCTCGTAATAGAACTCGGGCGATGGGTGCCAGGTCTCGTGGCCGTGGCAAAGCATGTTCGCCTGGGCGGCGACCGGCTCGCCGATCACGCCTGAATCGATCAGGGCGCGGGCAGTTTGGTGCGCTCCGCCGAGGAATGTATCGGGGGCGCAGCCGACCAGTACTCCCTTCGCGTGGGCGGCCGCCATCAGGCGCTGGCCATCTTCACGGGTAACGGTCAGGGGCTTCTCGTTGTAAACGCTCTTGCCCGCTTCGACCGCGGCCAGGGCCACCGAGAAGTGGGCTTTGGGCACAGTCAGGTTCAGAACGAGTTCGATATCGCCATGCGCCAGAAGCTCATCTGGCGTCATGGCAAGGCCAATGCCCTGCTTCTCCGCAACCGATTTCGCGCGATCCAAGTCGAGGTCGGCCACGGCGACGACCTCGGTCGAGCGGAACTTGCCCAGATTCTCGAAGTAAATGCCGCTGATATTGCCGACGCCGATAATGCCAATGCGAAGGGGATCCATAGGCATTAATCTACCTTTTCAGATTCCAGCATGGTGCCGATTCCGGCGTCGGTGAAGATTTCGATCAGGAGCGCGTTGGGGCGGCCTCCGTGGATCAGGTGGACGGCTTTGACGCCTTCATTGAGGGCGGCCAAGGCGGCCTCCAACTTGGGGATCATGCCCCGGTCGGCCTTGCCGCTCTTCAGCATCGAATTCGCTTCATCCGGAGTCAGGTGCGACAGGGTCGAGCGGTTGTCTTCCTTGTTTGAGAGAACGCCGTCGGTATCCGTGAGCAAAATCAACTTGGTCGCCTGGAGTGCGCCCGCGATGGCGGCGGCGGCGGTGTCGGCGTTCACATTCAGAGGCTGCCGGGCGTCATCGGAAGCAACCGAGCAGACAATCGGGATCAGGCCCGCATCCGAAGCCACGGTGAGCACGCGCGGATTCACCTTGTTGATTCGGCCAACCCGTCCGAGTTCCTCGGAGATTGGTTCGGCCATCAGGAGGTCGGCATCTCGGCCAGAGAGGCCGATCGCTTGGCCGCCCTCGCGCTGAACTTCTGCGACCAGGGCCTTATTGGCTCGGCCCGCGAGGGCCATCTCGACCACTTCCATGGTTGCGTCGTCGGTCACGCGCAGGCCGTCGACGGTGCGCTTTTCGAAGCCAAGCTTCTGCAGCCATTGGTCGATTTCTGGCCCGCCGCCATGGACGAGCACAGGTCGGATTCCGACAAGTTGAAGGAGCAAAACATTGCGAATGACCCCTTGCATTGAGGCGGGATCACGCATGGCGCTACCGCCATATTTGACTACGAAAGTGTGCCCTCTGAAGGATTGAATATAAGGCAACGCCTGATTCAGGACATCGCCATGCAATTGAGCATCATGCATCCCCTTGCTTTTACCCTTCTTTGGGGGACTTTGGCCGTGGGCGTTTCGCCACGACTCCGCTCCTTCGGATCGGGGGACCTAGGCCTCTGGGGTTGACCGCGACCGCCAGCGCACCAACAGAGGATAGGCAATCGGGCCGCTGAGCAGAGCGACCCAGGTTAGCCATTGCACCTTTGCGCCCTCGAGCCAGGCATTGCCGGGCTGGCCGTTCAGCACTTCCAAGCCTGCGTCTTGGAGGTCGTTTAACAGGGCAAAGACGAGGATCAGGATCGGGGCGACGGCGATGAACCAGAGGACGGGCCAACCGCCGGGGATCTTGTAGGGGCGGGGCAAGTTTGGCTCGCGCTTGCGGAGCAACAACAGGGCTATGCCTTCGGGGATAAGGGCGACTCCGTAGAGCACCACATTGACCTTCAGCAAATCTTGGAAGGTCTTGAAGCAAAGGAAGGCGCAGATCACGGCGCAGAGAATGATGGCGCGGGACGGGGTTCCAAACTTAGGATGAATCTTGGTTAGTGCGGCGGGAAAGAGGCCGTCGTTGGCAAGCACAAACGGCAGCCTTGAGTTCGCGAGAAGGGTCGCGACGAAGAGCGCCCCCGCCGAGAACAGAGCGGCCACGTTCATGGCTAGACCCAACTGGGGTCCGCCGAGATTCTGGGCGATCAGGGGCCAACTCGATTCGCCCCACTGCTCCGGGTTCGGCGTCCCCGCCAATCCGGCGAAAACGGTGAGGAAGTAGACGAGCATCACGGCGGGCATGCACCAGAAGATCGCCCGCGGGAAGGTTCGCTCGGGACGGTCCACTTCGCCGCCGATGGTCGAGAGCGAGTCCCATCCGAGGTAATTCCACATCACGGTGTACAGCCCCGCGCCCAGGGCGGCCGGGCGAACCTGGCCAGGATCGGTGAAATGCGGAAGACCGGCCACGGCCATTTGCTTCAGGCCGAGAAAAATCATCGGCACAAAGGGGAGCATGAGCACGATGGTGAGGATGATGGAAGTGTTGCCGACCTCTCGCACTCCGCGCACGTTGACGATGGTGAAAACCACAAGGATTGAGCAGGCGATGGCCCAACTGAGCCAGGGGTTGCCTTCGACGGGGTTGGTTCCCGTCATCAGGGTGAGGAGCGAACCGAGATAACCGGCAAAAAGTACGGGGTAGAGCGCAATATCGACGATCGAGTAGAGCCACGTCCACCACGCACAGAGGAACCCGGCAAAGGGGCCAAGTGCGCGCTTGACCCACACGTAGTATCCGCCTTCTTCGGGGATCGCCGAGGTCAGCTCCGCCGTCTTCAGGGCTACGGGAAGAGCCCAGATGAGCGGGGTGATTAGGATCATCAGGAGCGCAACCGTCGGGCCGCTGATGCTGACGACTTCCTCCAGGCCGAGTGGTCCGCCACTCACACAACAAAACATCGTGAGGATGAGCGGAAACAAACGCATTTTTCGGTTCTGGGCAGCAGTCATTTCTTTAGGGCTTTGCCGGTTTTGGTCGGAGCCAAGCTCGCGCTGGAATCTCCACAAACCGATAGGTTAGGCTGGCAAGCAGGATAGTGATGCCAAGTATGCCACCAATGAGGCTCAACATCCAAAGTGGTTCCATGCGGCCAGTGGGGTGGGCTTTCCGATAGATTGCGCCGACAATGAAGAGGCCATTGAAGGCGATTGACTGCATCAGATACACCGAGTAGGAGATATCTCCCAGGTAGATCATCGGCTTGAGGTTCAAGAATTTGTAGCCGAGTCCACGGTTGTTTGCCGCGCAAACGATGAGGGCACCGAAGACCACCGGACTAACCGCGTCGAGGTAGATCGCAATCGGGCTGGGCGTCGGCATCGGGAATGAGGGAGGTGGGCTCTTCTCTTTCGACTTGGTATCCGAAGCTGGGGCCGATTTGGCGGGCGGCGGGGTCATCGCGGCGGGATCGATCTTCGGGGGAGTTGATGCGCCAAAGTGCAGCAGCAGCACCATCGCGAGAGTCGCCCCCAACAGAGTGCCATCGCCCTTAAGTTTTGTGCCCGCACTGGGAAAGCGATAGAACTGGTAGGCGCAGATTCCGACGACGAAGTCGAGAATGCAACGGACCAGGCCAAAGTCTTGAGTGATATCGAGGATCTTGCCCGGCGAGAAATGCATTAAGAGATAGAGGCCGGCAACACAAACACCAATCGCGATGTATGTCAGGGCCGAAACTCCCCGATTGAGAAAACGAAAAAGTGGCAAGGCAAGCAGGTAGGTCCACCACTCGGTGCTGATCGACCACGACGGGAAGTTCCATCCCAAAGGCGTCAGGCCAAAGCCGAGGAGCATGAAGAAATGATACGGCAAGGTGGCGTAATTGTTATAGCCACCATCATCACTGCCTCCGCCGGGGCCGGGCATTCGCGAGAAGATGAAGAAGTAGAGCGCGACATTCAGCAATAGCGCAAAGAAGTGGAGCGGATAGATGCGGGCAAATCGTGCCCGAACATAGTCCAAAATCACCTTGCGGTCAAACGGCTCAGTAAACCGCTGGCCGTAGACGTGGGTGATGATAAATCCGCTTAGGACAAAGAAGAAATCCACCCACAGGTAGCCCCGTTCTACAAAGGCGGTGCCTTCTAAGACCGGCCCCAGGCTCATAAAGCCAAGGAGACTGTTGATGTGGAAGACCACCACCAGAAGGGCGGCAATGCCCCTCAGTGGTGTCAGCGAATCAATTTGGGGTGCGCGTTCCGTTGAGCCAACGGCATTGGAAGTGGATGATGACAAGGCACCAATTTAGCCAAGAATCCGGCCTGGTGTCTATGTTTTCATAACTCGCCCCAAGAAGTGCGGCCACTTCAAGCGTCGGTCGCGCCCTGAAAATCGGCCATGGCCTTCAATCGGGCATAGGCGGTTGCCATGCCAACATCCGCCGAGCTGACCCCGACCGCCCGATATCGCCGGACCAGCAAGGGGAGCCGACCTGATTCGCGGTCGCCCTGGGAGACATAACCCGAAACCACAAGGTCGAGCGTCTCCTCATCCACGTCAAAAGTTGCGCCCGTGATTCGCCAGTAGGTGGCGTTCATCGAGCCGGAAAACGGAGCCGAAACCGAAAGAGTCAGTGCCAAATGAGGACCTCCCGTCCCAAACTAGATTGAATCCCAAGCCGAAGCGGTGAGATCGCATCGCAGAGTGATGGCGGCATTCGCAGCCAGAGAAACCGAAGCCGAGCCGTCGATGTTGAAGCCATTCCCGGCCAGGGTGATCATGCTGGAGCCCGCGTTCTTGATCCAGAACGTCTGGCCGTCGCCGTAACCCGAACCGGGCATGTTAAGGGTGCCGCCACCCGAGCCCGTGACGCGGACGTACGGCTGCAAGGTCGAAATGGTGCCAATGGCGCTCCCATTTTGGGCGAAGGACTGGCGGTCCAATGTCAGACCGCGATAGATGCGCACGAGCCCGCTGCCCGCGACCACGAAGAATGGTGTGGTGCCGTTGCTATCCATCACCTCGATGAGGTTCGCGCTCTGACTCGCAACCCGAATCACCGAGATGCCCTTGCGCGTGGTCGATCCCGTGGATAGGCCGAGGAGTACGCCGGAGTTCGGCGCAACCCCAATTCCCAATGCGCCCGTGGGGCCAAAGGCGGCCAGCAAGTTCCCGTTCGAAGCCTCGAGTTCCATCAGGTTCGCCGTTTGGGAGGCCGAGTTTTGCTGCAACACCAGCGCCTTGTTGCCATCGGCTCCCGCGAAGATCGCGACCGAAGCGGCGGCATCGGCGGTGCCCCCGCCAACGGGGTTCACTTGCACCTTGTTGGCCCCAGAAGGAATGGTGCCCGCCGCTACGCCCAGTCCGCCTGCCATGTCGTCACCGCCAACATTTACAAAGTTGGCGTCCGGGTCGGATCGAGTGTAAGGCATGGTCAGGACACCTCGGCCACAGCCAGTGTTGCCCCGGCGGCGCTGGCAATGGCAAACAAAGGCACGGCGGGGCCGGCCTGAATCTCGAAGAACTCGGTGGGGCCGAGCCGCTTCAGATAGAACTCCGAGGTCACGGTGTCGGCGTATCCCACATAGACCACCTGACTCGCCGAAGTGTTGGTGAGGTGGACCGACGTGCGGTTGGTGGCCGGGGTGGGCGTGAGGCTGGCCGCCGAGGTGCCAACGGCGGTCGACACCCAAGAGTTGACGTTTTCGAAACGCTTATCGACAATCATCGCGGAGTTCGGACGCCCGAGACGTTCGGCGTCAACCGCAAGCTGGTATCATTTAAGGTCCGTCGGGATGTGGCTCAGCTTGGTAGAGCGCTGTGTTCGGAACGCAGAGGCCGCAGGTTCGAATCCTGTCATCCCGACCAATTCTCCCCGTTTCTTGCCCCAGCGGCGCGTTCACGCATTCGTGCGCCAATTTGCATGCGCTATCGAGATATTCTGTCCATCGCCGCCTTCCGATCCTTCTGGATCGGCCAAACCATCTCTCTGATTGGCGATGCGTTCTACTATGTTGTCTTCATGTTCATGGTCGGCAAGCTGACGGGTTCGGCGGCCATGGTGGGCTTCGTCGGGGCGGTCGAGACCATTCCGTTTCTCTTGCTCAGCCCTTATGCGGGGATCATCGCCGACCGCATCGACCGCCGCAAGATCCTGCTCGCCACCGCCATCGCGAGCGGCGGGCTGCTCACGGTTTTCGCGATTCTGGTGCTGACCGTTCAGCCTCTGCCAATCTGGACCCTCTTCGTTACGGCGGGGCTCACTTCCGTGGTCACAACGTTCTTACTCCCGGCGAAAAATGCGGCTGTGCCCGCCTTGGTCCCCCAAGATAAGTTGCTTACGGCGAACGCCTTGAACTCGGTTTCGACGAACCTCACGCCCGTTTTTGCCCACACCCTCACGGCTACCGTGTTGACGATTCTCTACGGGCTTTCGCCCACGATCTTCTTCGCCAGTATCGTCGGCATCAATGCGGTTTCGTTCTTTATCTCGGCGGCGTTTTTCTTTCGCATGCCGTCCATCATTCCCGACCGCACGGAGATGCCCCACGCGGGTGAGGACCTCAAGCAGGGCTTCCTTTATCTGCGCTCGCGCGGCGACTTGAAGGCCCTGCTTTGGCTCACGGGTGCGCTGCACCTGTTTCTCTCGCCGTTCTTCGTGGTCTATATCCAGACCAACAACACTTGGTTCACGGGCCATCCGCGAGATCTCGCTCTCGTGGAGGGCTCGTTCTTTCTCGCCATGACCCTTTGCAGCCTATTGGTGGGCCGGTTGCACATCAATCGCCCTGGACTCTCCTATGGGTTCTCCATTCTGGTAGTGGGAGCCACCATCGCCTGCATGGGGTTCTCGCGGACGGTCCCCCTTTATATCGGTTGGAATCTCCTTTGCGGATTCGCTCTGCCATTTGCCCAGATTCCCATGCAGACCTACCTCCAGATTTCCGTCCCCGACGGCTTGCGCGGGCGAGTGAACAGCGTGCTCGGAATGGTCTACATGGGTGTGATGCCGATAGGTCTTGGACTCGGAGGGTTGATGATTGATCACATCGGCCTCGTGACGTCCTACCTGGTCATGGGTGGCGGGATGGCAAGCGCAGGGCTCCTCGCGTTCATCCTTCCCGAGTTCCGCCGAGCTGTCATTCCCGCCGAAGCCATGCCCGAAGGGACTGCCGCCCTGTCATAATCGGGCTTATGCTCGAAGGCCTTATCCAGTTCCTAAAAGCCTGGACCACATCCGTTATTCACACCTTGGGGTACCCGGGCATCTTTTTGCTCATGATGCTGGACGCTGCCAACATCCCGATCCCGAGCGAAGTAATCATGCCCGTGGGTGGGATTCTTGCCGCCGAAGGCAAGATGAATCTTCACCTCGCTGCGCTCGCCGGAACCCTCGGGGCAACCGTGGGGAGCATGATCAGCTACTGGGTAGGCATGAAGCTTGGCAAGCCGTTCCTGCTGAAGTACGGCAAGTACGTGTTGCTTCGTCCCAAGGAGATTGAGCACGCGGAAGAGTGGTTCGTCAAGCATGGCCTTATCGTCACCCTATGGGGGCGATTTGTTCCGCTCGTGCGTACGTTTATCTCACTACCCGCGGGCTTCTTTCGGGCGAATTTCCCGCTTTTCTGCTTCTACGCCTTCCTCGGCTCGCTCCCTTGGAGCTACCTGTGGACCTGGCTTGGATTCAAACTCGGTGAGAACTGGGAAACGGTGGAGAAGAACATGAAGTTCATCGACTTTCTCGTGGTCGGGGCCATCTTGTTCGTCTTCGGTCGCCTCGCGTGGCGTCGCATCCAAGAGCGTAAGCTCGCCGCCGTCCCCGAGACGGACTAACTCAGAATCTGGTCTACCAAGTGGTGGGCCAGTCCGAAGGATAGAGTCATTCCCGCCCCGCCGACACCAATGACTGCGTGCACGCCCGGGGTGGGCTCGGTAAAGATGTACGGCTTGGTCGGGTGCTTGGCGTAGACCCCGTGCCAGCGTTGCTGAATCTCCAAGGTCTCAACCGGCAGAAACTGGTTCAGGTGGCGCAGGATCAGTTCATCCACGCTCTCGCGGTTGAAGAAGGGAAAGTCGCCGTATTCGTGCGAGTCACCGATCGAGAGCAAGCCGTCCTCGTGTTGCGAAACAAGGATGTGGACGCCCCACTCGACCGTCTCCGGCTGCTCGTCGGCAATGCGGGCCTTGAGCGCGGCTAGCGAGTCACAGATACCAAAGTTCGCGTAGTGCGGCAGGGTCAGGCCCGCGCATAGGTGAGTGCCCAAGTCGGTGCCTGGCTCTAGGAAGCTCGCTTTCAGCATTTGCAGCTTGGTCTTCACCAAACCAAGCGCTGAGAGTTGCGACGGGAAGAGGGTCTCGAAATCCGAGCCGGTGCAGAGCACGATGTTCTCGGCCTCGATGGTCCGGCCATCGACAACGACCCGGCCTGCTTCCGCACTCGTCACGGCCTGGCCAAATCGAAACTCCACGCCGAGTTCCTTCGCCAAAAATTCCGGCACCTTTGCCAAGGTCGTGCGAGGGTTGACGCAAACCTCAAGTTCGCTCCACATGCCGCCCTGGAGGCCCTCTGGACGCACAACGGGCGAAAGGCGTGCGACTTCATCGGGCGAGATGAACGAGACGTCGTAGCCAAGCGCCGGGCCCTTGGCGACAAATTCTTGCAAGACCTGAGTCTCATCGTCGCGATAGCTCAAGTGCAATGACCCGGTCTGGCGATGCCAGATCCCGGCGGCTTGCAGAATCTCCAGCCAAAGCTCCCGGCTACGCACCGCGATCTCACGCATGGCCACCGGCTGGCCGATGGGCCATACCATGCCAAAGTTCCGGACCGAAGCCCCCTCCGCGCGACCTGATCGCTCCAGAACGAGCACTTTGCGGCCCCGCTTGGCCAGGGCGTAGGCATGGGCTAAGCCCACAATTCCTGCTCCAACAATCACGTCTGGTTTCGGCATCTGTTAAGAATGGCGTAACCTGACGCCAAATTTCGTTGGCCGAAGGTTAAGATCTGAAGAAGCATGAGTTTGCAACCCGAATTGATTGTCTTGGACGTCGCCGGCACCACCGTTTCTGACCCCGATTTTGTCGGTGGATGCCTGAAGGCAGCCTTGCTTGCCGTCGACCTCCGACCCAGCCACGAGGCCATCAATGCGATCATGGGGATCCCCAAGCCGGTCGCCATTCGGCAACTCCTCGCCGCTGCGGGCCGCAGCGATGAAGGAGCGGACGAGATTCACGAAGACTTCCGCGCCCGCATGATCGAGTTTTATCGGACCAGCCCTGACGTGCGACAGATCGACGGCGCGGTTGATTTCTTTCGCAAATGCCGTGCGGCGGGAATCAAAGTTGCGCTGGATACGGGCTTCAGCCGCGATATCCTCGATGTCATCCTCGAGCGTTTGAACTGGGGTCCCGACCTCCTCGACACCACCGTGACCGCTGACGAGGTCGCCCAAGGCCGACCGTATCCCGATTTGGTTTTCGAGGCCATGCGCCGATGTGGTGTGAATAGCGTAGAAAAGGTGGCGAAAGTTGGAGACACCGCCAGCGACCTCAATGAGGGCACGGCGGCCGGTTGTGGTTGGGTCATCGGCGTCACCCACGGCACCCACAGTCGGGAAGAGTTGGTTGGCCACCCCCACACCGACATTGTTACTGGGTTCGACGATTTAGGCAAGTTATTTGGGTTCTAATCCAACCTTTCAACGGCAGATGGCGACGATAGATAAAGACGCTGATAAAGCGTTGAATTTCAGGGCGAAGAACAGATTTGACATTAGCGGAAAGAATGCCTTGGTTGCGAGCAGATAGTGATGAGGATCGATGGATCCGAGCCTCTATTGCGGGTGACCGAGACGCATTTAGGAAGCTGTCCGATCTCTATCGCGACGAGTTGCGGACCTTCATGGGACGTCGCTTGCGCGAACCGCACCTGGATGATGTCTTACAGGAAGTTTGGCTCGCCGTTTGGGGGGCGCTTCCAAGCTTCGACCGTCGGAGCCGGTTTAAAACCTGGCTTTATAGCATCGCCATCAACAAGTATCGAGACCATTGCCGCCGGCGATCGCGTCTTGATATGGAAGTGTCGTTCTCTGGGGTGGATCAGTACATTCAAACCGAAAACGCTCATTCGCTGGTGGACTCCGATGAATTCGTTCGGGAACTCCTGAACGATCTGTCCGACGGCCAGCGTGAAGTTATTGAGCTTTACTACTGTGGCGGCCTGAACCTTCCGGAGATCGCCGCGGTGATCGGTAGAAATTTGAATACTGTTAAGTACCAGTTCTATCGTGCACACTCGAAACTTGCCGAAACTTTGCGGCAGGATGAAAATGCTGATTTGACGGTAGTCCCGTCGTTGCGAGGAGATCATAATGCCGCTCGGATGTGAAGAACGAGACGCAGAATTGCTAATGTATTCCCAAGGACAGTTGCCCGCATTGCCGGGCTTCCGCGTCTGGTTGCACGTCCGGAGCTGTAGCTCTTGCCGAGAACGAGCGCAAGAGTTTGCCGCGGTCGCCTCGACCATGAGAGGTCTTTTGGCGCCTCCCGGTGCGGCCAGAGTTGCTCCGCCCCGCGTCAACGCGCCGAAACTCCAATGGATTGCCGTCGGCGCTGCCGCCGCCGTCTTTGCCGTGGGGCTGGCCCAACTGTTCGCGTCAAATGATCCGCCCAAGCGACCGCCCGTCCACACGGTCCCTTCAATTGGATCGGACCAGGCATGCACGAACTGTCACACGCCCCACGAGGTTAGGAAGCTTCAGCAAGGCGCTTCCTCCAGTAAGGCAGAAATCCATTCGAAACTCGGTCGCGGACTTCACCCGATTGACTGAGTCAAAGCGTTGAAGCGTTATTCTTCTTGAAGAACAACGTTTCAACATGGGAAGTCACGCGACTTCCGTATAATCGGTCGAGTGATTGCCGCCAGCTTGCTCCTCGGAATCTCGTTACTCTCTCCGGCCCCGCTTGGTCCCGCGCCTCAGCGGCCATTTGATTTCTTCACCGAAGGCCCCTACGATTCGGCAATCCCCCGGCCCGAGAAGCTCCTGCGCTACAACGCGGGCGAAAGAACCACCACCTTCCGCGACCAAGAAGTCGTGGTCCTCGGCATTGCCGAGAAGGCCAAATCGAGGGTCAAAGTCATTCCCTACGGCTATAGCACCCAGGGCCGACCGCTGAAGGTCCTCGCGATCTCGGACCCCAAGAACATCGCCAGGCTAGACGCCATCCAGACCGACCTCCAAGCACTCGGCAACCCCGAGCCCGGCAAAGACTACCGGGCGGTGCTGAAGCGAACGCCTACCCTTGTTTGGATCAACCAGTGCATCCACGGCGACGAAACCGCCTCTTTCGAATCCGCCATGTGGCTGCTTTACAACCTCGCTGCCAGCCGGGGCGAGCGAATCCAGAAGATGCTGGAAAACACCGTGGTCATGCTGAACCCGGTCTATAACCCGGATGGCCATGAGCGCTTTGTCGTCTGGTCTAACCAGTACATGCTGGGCAACACCGACCAAGGGGCCTTCGAACAAGACGGAAGCACCCGCCGAGAAAGCTCACTGAACCAGGGTCGACAAAACTTCTACCGGTTCGATATGAACCGGGATCGCGTGTCGATGTCGCAAGCGGAAACCCGCCAAGAAGTGGCCGAGTTCTTGAAGTGGAACCCCCATGTCTACGCTGACCAGCACGGTCAAACCGAGAACTACTTCTTGCCACCGAATCCGATGGCGATCAACGCCAACGTTGACCGGGCGCGGATCAACAAGTGGGCCGACGTCTTTGGCCGCGCAATCGGCAAGCGCTTCGACCAGAACGGGTGGACCTACTTCATCCGCGACGTATACGACTTCTACTACCCCGGCTATCTCGACTCCTGGACGAGCCTCTCCGGCGCGATCGGTATGACCCACGAGACCGACGGCGGCTACTACCTGAAGCGGCTCCGGGGCGACGGCTCGACCCTCACCCTGCGCGATGGCATGGAGAAGCACTTCACGTCGGCCCTCGCTCTCATCGAATCAGCGAGCCAGAACCGAGAAGCTCTCTTGCAGAGCGCCCTCGAATTCAAGCAAAGGGCCGTCAGCGGTGCCCACGCGGGCAAGTTCCGCCGAGTTGTGGTGGAATCGAAGGACATTCGGCCCCTCGTGCGCCTGCGGGCCCAACTGGAACTGCACGGCATCAAGAGCGCCTATGCCATGAAGGACTTTACTCAGAGCGATGCCCACGACTTCTGGTCCGAGACCACCGGCGCGCGCGAGTTCCCCGTTGGTTCACTGATCATCGACATGGCCCAGGCTCAGGGCCCCCTCGCCAAGGCCCTACTAGAGCCGTCCAGCGACTTCGAGCCAGAGTTTCTCAAAGCCCAAATTGAGAAGAAGAAGACCGCCCCGGAGGGTGAGAAATACCCCGGACCAGAATCGAGCGAGTTCTACGACCTCACCGGCTGGAGCTTGATCTACGCCCACAACCTGAAGGCTTGGTGGTGCGAGACGGCCACCAATGTGCCCGTGACGACGGACACTGATGCACCTGCAACCGGGGAACTTAACTCGCCCGTCGGCTACGCGATCCCCTACACCGACCTGAACGACATCCTCGCCGTCTTCGACGCCCTGCGTGCGGGCGTCCGGGGGATGGCATTGCGCAAGAACATCTCGGTGGCCGGAGTCAAATACGGTCCGGGAACGTTCATCTTCCTCGCCGCCCGCAACGAGCCGGGATTCGAGAAGAAGCTCCTGAAGGCGGCGGAAGATCGCAACGCCTTGGTCCTCCCCCTTCTCACGAGCTACCCCGACGAGCGTTGGGGACCGGGCAGCGAGAACGTCATCCAGCTCCGAAAGCCCAAGATCGGCGTGGTCTTCGGATCGCCCGCCAGCCCGACCCAGTTCGGCCACCTTTGGTACCTCATGGACAAGGTGTTCGAGCTGCCGTTCACACCCCTCTCGACCAACGCCTTGAACGGCGATCTCTCCGACTACACCGCCATCGTGCTGCCTTCGGGGGCGAATGCATCAGCCTCGGGCCGGTTCCGCGACTGGATCGCCCAAGGCGGCTGCGCGATCTCGTTGGAGAGCATCAGCTGGGCGGTCGGCAAAGACAAACTCGTTGAGTTGGACAAGATCAAGGGCGAACCGCAGTCGCTGCCGGGGTCGCTGTTCCGGGCCAACATCGATGCGCGGTCATTCCTGAGCTATGGCTATGGCGGCGGCGAGACTGGAAAGGTGGAGATAGCCGTCCCAATCGCGGGCGACACTTTCTACACTGTGCGCAAGGAAGGCGGAAGCATGGTCAGCCTCTCGGATGACGAAAAGCTGAAGAAGTTGCTCACCGGTTGGGCCTTCCCAGATGACACGGAGAAGAACCTGCGCAACACGATCTGGGCTCAAGACGTCCCGGTGGGTAGTGGGCACGCGGTGCTCTTCACCAATGACGTGAGCGAGCGCGCGATGTGGCCCGGGCTCTACAAGATGCTCCTGAATGCGGTCCTCTTCGGGTCTGCTCGTTGACCTTTCTGGGTATCGACCTCGGCTGGGCGGCCGGGGTCTCCGGTGGCTGTGTCGTTCAATGGGACGGCCACCGGCTCCACATGATGGAGTTGGTCCATTTGGGTTCGTTTGCGGAGGTCCTTGCGTGGGTCGACCGCTGGCAGTCGGACGATTGCGTCATCGCGATCGATGCCCCCACAGTGATCCCAAACGCAACCGGGATGCGCGACTGCGACCGACATGCGCACCACCACTTTGGCCGCTACCACGCCGGGGCTTACCCCATGAACCTCGGCCTCCCGGCGGCGACGAAGCTCCTTGCCTTTTCAGGGGCACTGGAGCTGCGCGGATATCGGCACGCGGCGGGGATGTCCGCCCGCTCGTCCGGTCGATTCCAGATCGAAGTCTTCCCCCATCCTGCCCACATTCGCTTGTTTGGGTTGGACCATATCATTCGCTACAAGAAGGGGCCGGTGGAGAGTCGAGTGCAGGAGCTCATGCGGCTACGCGAACTCATGCTCACGCACTTGCCTTCCCTTGAGCCCGCGCTGTTGCCCGATCTTCCCCTTGTCGGGGGCCGAGGAAAGGCTCTGAAGTCAGTCGAAGATCGCTTGGACAGCGTCGTCTGCGCCTACATCGCCGCCCACACTTGGTACTGGGGGCCCGCCCGAACGCAAGTGCTTGGTGACGTGGAAAAGGGGTTTATGGTTGTGCCGGTGGTGAAGCTGTAGGGAGGACGCGGGACGCCTGACGCGAGCTGCGAGACCGGGGCAAATCTAGGCCGACCCGAAGGAGGGAATGGCATGGGCATCGGTGCCCCAACCGGCCAAAACCCCAGAAGCGCGTTTCTCATGTCGCTTCAATGAGTCCGAAGGGCCTCAGGCGTCTCGCCTCCTGCGTCTCCGAAAAAACCTTGCATTTTCGGGAACGCTTTTTGCGCTGCGCTTGTTGCTATTCCTGAGAGTCGTTTTTCATAGGGCGGCCAGAGACAAAGCAGAGCAAAAAGCAAACTCCTCGGGAATGTGGACCAATCGACAATCAGGTTCACATTCCCTATTTTTTTGACGCCCGACGCGGGGCGCTAGACGCCTAGAGAGAGGAGGGGTTAGACCTCTTCCCGCGTCTAGGCGTTTTCAGTTCCCTCCGCGGAAGAGTGGGATCGCGCTGCCGCTCATCCACCAGAACCGGAACGGAGCATCGCCTCGGAGGAGCGTTCGAGACGTTCCGCCTTGGGTTTCCCAGATGAGGGTTCCGTAGGGCGGTGGGCCGTAGGCGACCTCCGCGATCGACGCGCCGAGCGAGCCGTTGGTGACCTTAAACATTGGGTCTGTTCCGCTTGTGGTCGTATAGCACAGGCCACCCAGGACCTCAGTTTTGCCTCCGGTCGTCTGAATGAGAGTTCCCGCGCGTTCGGTCTTCAGCCCAAGAATCCAGAGATTGCCGCCGTCGCCTTCCTGGCTGCGATCCAGTCACCCTATTACTTGGAGGAATTTGCCGACTTTTCTTATGCAAATCCTGTTGCAGGCCAGACGAGTTGGGACGCGCCAGGAGGATCTGGCTATGGTTTCACGGCCAGTGCGAGCGCGGGTTTGTGGGCGAACGACGGGGTGCTATCGGTGGTGGACAGTGATGCGCAAGTGAGCTTGGCATTCAGTGGGGCAACAGTATCGGCTTTCGGAGGCTACTTTGCGAACACTGACATCACGGGGGCCTTTATTCCGGGCACCGTAACCTTTGCCGTCAGCTCGGGCGACTCTCAGGTTGTTTCTGTGGGTTCAGGACCTGTGTTTATTGGCTGGGTTGGGGCGCCGATTACATCGGCCAGCCTTCTCGCATCTTCGGCGGACCCTGCCAATTTTGTGCAACTCGATCATCTCATCGTGGGTGCGGCGCCTGTGCCCGAGCCTGCCACTCTTCTGGCCTTTGCTGCCATGACCTTCGGGCTTCTCCGCCGTAAGTCGCGATAAGGTGCCGGGGTGGGGGGTGCCATAATGGACCCGAGAGAATCATGCTCCTTCAAGACGATCCTTCGGTTCAGCGATTGGCACCCCTCGTCCCTTCGGCGTTCCTCAGCGATGAGCAAGTCGAGGCGATCGCCCAGGCTCTGCACACCTATTACATCGCTCAGAACTACTATTCCGATGCAGACGAAGTGCAGCGCAATTGGGATGATGCCCCAGATTGGGCTCGCGAAGGTTCGCGTGAGCAGGCTCGATGGATCCCAACCATTCTCGAACTCGCCGGTTTCCGTCTTCGAGAGTATCCCGCCGCTGTGCCGAGTGTTTTCCAGGCCTCGGCCGAAATCGGCACAGCCAACACGGACTTTAACGCCGCCCATCCCGATCACCCCAAGGCCCAAGAAATGGCCGCCCTCGAACATGCCCGGTGGTGCATCGAGCGCACCGCTGCAGGCTGGAAATTCGGCCCCGAGCGCGACAACGATAACAAGCGGAGGCCCGACCTCGTCGGCTGGGCCGACCTGAGCGTTGCCAGCCGCAACAAAGACTATTTCTTTGTCGGTTTCTGGCCATTTGCTCTTGAGCGAGCGGGCCTCGCAATCAGCGCGTAACCCCGTGGCACGATGAAACTGGACCTGACTTCATTTGAGTTTGCGATCAAGAGATTGGAAGAGGGCCTTATCCGCCATCATCTGGACATTGAGGACACGCAAATTCGGGATGGCTTGATCCAAAGGTTTGAGTTCACCTACGAGCTTGCTCATCGCACCCTGAAGCGATATCTTGAGAGCGTGGCTCCGACGCCTGGTGACATTGACCGAATGGCGTTCCAAGATTTGATCCGCACGGCAAATGAACAAGGTCTTCTTCTCGGTGAGTGGACGGATTGGAAGCATTACCGCGAAATGAGAAGCCGAACGAGCCATGCCTACGATGAGCAAATGGCTCTCCAAGTCGTAGAGGGCATCGCAAAGTTTCTCGCTGAGGCTCAGCATTTGCGTGACTCTCTGCGGACAAGGATTGACCATGCTTGATGTAAGCCCAGCGCATGAAAAGCTTATTCTGGAAATACTAGATAAGCTAGTTCCTCACTCTGAAGTAAGGGTGTTTGGGTCAAGAGCAGTGGGTTCGGCCAAGCCGTATTCTGACCTTGACCTGGTGATCATGAGCAACGAGCCTCTTGGATCCGTCTTGAGTGATCTTGCGGAGGCTTTCTCTGAGTCTGATCTGCCCTATAAGGTTGACGTCATCGATTGGGCGGTGACGTCGCCTCACTTTCAAGATATCATCAAATCGCAGGCTGTGACCTTCAAAGGATCCGCCTGATTGCAACGGGTTGGCGTAAACTAAGTGCCTTGAGCGCGACCCTCGCCGAACTCACCATCGCCCAATCATTGCTCCAGGCCATGCGGCCCTTGCCGCCTGAGGTCGCCGAGGAACTGCGACACCGGTATGAGGTCGCCCTGACCCACCACTCCACCGCGATTGAGGGCAACACGCTCACCCAGAGCGAAACCCAGATCGTGATCGAGAAGGGAATCACAATCGGCGGAAAGTCCCTTGCCGAGCATCTCGAAGTCATCGGGCACAAAGAGGCTCTGGACTTCGTGCTGGAGCTGGCGAGCGAACAGAGCCCAATTGGTGAGCGGGAGATTCGCGAGATTCATAGCCTCGTCATGAAGGGGCAAGGTAATGGCGACAGCGGAAGATTCCGCACCCTGGATGTTAAGGCGGCGGGCACGGAGTACGTTTATCCCTCTCACCTTAAGGTTCCCGAACTGATGACGGAGTTCGTGGCATGGCTTGGATCTTCGCCTGACCTGCACCCTGTTGATCTCGCCATCGAGGCGCACCTGCGGTTCGTCACGATTCACCCCTTCCGCGATGGCAACGGTCGCGTCGGGCGGCTCCTACTAAACCTTCTGCTCTTGCGGAACGGTTACCCAATCGCGGTGCTACACGTGGCCCAACGGGCCGAATACATCGGATCGTTAGAGGCGATCCAGACGGGAGGCAACCGGGAAGCGCTAGATTCACTCATTCGAGGGGCTGTGGCTCGTTCACTGCGGGAAACGCTCGAAACCGCATTGTCATCGGAGTCGCTCGTGGTGAGTGACGAGGTCCGCGCGGAGGCAACGGATTGGATCAGAACAGGGGTTTAGCCTAGCCAGACTAAGTTCTGGTCGGGGCGACACGATTCGAACGTGCGACCTCTTCCACCCCATGGAAGCGCGCTACCAAACTGCGCCACGCCCCGACGGCGTTCGGAAGATTGTACCTGCACCGGGCGAGACTGCGCCAATCCACCAATGAACGATGAATCATTTCGATAATTCTCGAAATATCGTCTATACTGGGGCGTGGATGATGGGCAGTTGGCGGCGATGTTCAAGGCGTTGGGTGACCCCACGCGCCTGCGCATCTACAACTATCTCCGAAGCTGCAACGCGACCGTCGAGGTTGATGACCAGGGCGCGGTGCGGCCCGTTGTTGAGCCCACCGTCGGCGAGGTCTGCTGCCATATCACCGGCGTCGAACGCATCACCTCGACATTGAGTTTTCACTTGAAAGAGCTCCGCCTTGCCGGGCTCATCCTTTGCGAAAAGCGGGGGAAGAACATGATCTGTAACGTGAACCCAGAGGCGCAACGGGCCCTTGCCCAGTACCTCGAATGCCAGTGCGACCAACCATGAAAACAATTCTCTTCGTATGTGTTCACAATGCTGGTCGATCGCAGATGGCCGAGGCTTTCGTCAACGCCATCGCGACCGAGCGAGGACTTGCCATCAGGGGCGAAAGCGCGGGAACCATCGGGGGCAAGGCCCTCAACCCCGTAGCGGTTGAGGTCATGGCCGAGATTGGTATCTCGATGGAGGGCCAGTCGCCGAAGCTTCTGACCCAAGAGCAAGCCAATGCCGCCGACCAGATCATCACCATGGGCTGCGGGGTTGATGCCGAGGCGTGCCCGGCGCGTTTCCTGGTCACCGAAGACTGGGGGCTGGATGACCCGGCGGGCCAACCCATCGAGTTCGTGCGTTCGATCCGCGACCAGATCAAAGCCCGCGTCGACGTCCTGATCGAGAGCCTGGCCTCGTGATCCGGCGCTGTGTGGCCGAGTTCATCGGCACTTTTGCCATTGTTTTCTTCGGGTGTGGAAGCATCATCAGTCTGAATGGCTCCGGGTCAGCCACCCACCTCACCGTCAACCTGGTCTTTGGTCTCGTCGTGGCGGCGATGATATTCGCTTTAGGGCCGATATCGGCCGCTCATTTCAACCCGGCCGTCACGGTCGGTTTCGCGGTGGCGAAGCGTTTCCCCTGGACTGCAGTCCCGGCCTATGTTGGTAGCCAGATCGCGGGAGCTTTGGCAGCCAGCGCAATCCACGCTAGCATATTGCCCCAACTGGCCACTGGAGCCAAGTTTGGAAGCACGATCTCGTCGCTAGGCCAAGGGCAAACGGTGGTGGTGGAGGCCGTGTTGACGTTCTTCCTGATGCTGGTGATCATCGCGGTGGCAGCGGATAAGCGGGTGGCGGCTCCCGTTCCTGGCTTAGCGATTGGGGCCACGGTTGCGCTTTGCGGGCTGTTTGGCGGCCCGCTCACGGGCTGCTCCATGAACCCCGCCCGGAGTCTCGCCCCCGCGGTTTTCAGCGGGAACCTTCCGGAGCTTTGGCTTTTCGTCTTGGGCCCGTTGCTGGGTGCGGCTTTTGCCGCCGTCATGTTCGAAGGCCTGCGGCCCGAGCCACAATTCGCCCAGTCTGCGCCCGGCGATCTCGGCGTAAACTGAACCCAGATCCGTGTTGTTCAGGCGGCTAAATTGCGTCCGTTGCATTTCCATTAGTCTTTACGAATAGAGGATATATCACACGACACCTTATCCAAGAGCCGCCGGATTTCCTGCAAAGAGTCGAAATCTTAACAAAATCTAAACATTCAAGGGTCATGCTCTTCCACGGGAAACCAACATGAAGAAAGCCTTTACCCTGATTGAACTTCTAGTCGTGATCGCGATTATTGCGATCCTCGCTGCCATCCTGTTCCCGGTCTTCGCCCAGGCCAAGCTTGCGGCCAAGAAGAGCGCCGACCTTAGCAATACCAAGCAGATCGGAATCGGACTCCAGCTCTACCTCAGCGACTACGACGACACGTACATGCCGAGCAACCACCGCCTCAACAACGGAACCATCGAGGTGCACTGGTCGTGGATGATGCTCCCCTACATGAAGAATGAGCAGATCTTCGTCAGCCCCGCCGACAAGAACGGTGGTTGGGCACCCGGATGCTGGGATGAGTCCACCAACAACCGCGGTTTCGGTTTCCCCTCCGTCCAGAACAACGGCTGCACCCAACAGGGCTACGCACCCGGAACCTATTCGCTCCAGGTCGGACGAATCTCCTACATCGCCAACCAGGCCATCATCGGCCGAAAGCGATCTGATTCGGATACCGCGAATGTTGTCTCGGCCACCATGCTCGACAACCCCTCCGGTCTGATCCTGGTTGCTCCCGTCTCCGAGAGCAAGTTCTGCTTGCAGACCAATGCAGGCGGCGAGTTCCGAACCTACCGACCGGCCTTCGGCATCGGTCGAAAGAACCAGCGCGACCTCTCCGGTTCGAGCCTTCCTGCCGCTAGCGATACCCCGCTCGAGGCTCTTCTCCCTGCGACTGTTGACGGCATCTTCGCCTGCGACCGCGCAACGGTGAATGGCGGAACCCTTACGCACACCCTCCGCTACACCAACAGCGGCCGATTCGACAAGGGTAACAACTACGTGAACGCGGACACCAGCGCCAAGTTCCGAACGACCAACTCCACGTTCAACGTGGCCAGCTACGCCTGGGGCAGCCGCGCTTACTCGCTCGGTGGCCTTGAGGTCATCGACCCCCTAACCGGTCTTCCGGTCCAGTAAGGTCGCGTTCCGAGAAGGGCCGTTCCGATTGGGACGGCCCTTTCTATTTGGCTTTCACGCTTGTGATGAGCAATCGCTCGATCGAGAGAAACTTCTGGAAGATCGCATCCACTGAGGTGGCGTTCGCCTCAATCCAGCCCTGAAACAAGGTCTGGGGTCCGAAGTTCGTGGAGACATTGGGCCAGCCCTCGGCGTCAAACTCGGCTCGGAAGCTTTCGGCAAACTTTCGGCTTTCGAGTTGGTGGTCGATAAGTTTCGCAGTTTCAACGCATGGATGTTGAAGCGAAGGTGCCCACTTCCATCCGGCCAGATTGAGAAGAAAATCTCGCCAGGCACACCTTTAGATGAGCCCCGATTGTGCCAATGCGGACGGTCAAGGTACAGCACCGGGAGCCCGTCGAACTGGCCAAGTCGTAACTCCATGTTTCGCGCGGTGGCTTCAGCCTGCCATCTCTGGGCCGCCGACTCAAGGATCGCTTTGCTGTTCATAGCTGTTTGCTTTCGTCAAGCCTGGGTTCGGGATTTGGCGACCGTCGGGCAAAATTGCGCGCGAACCTCTATGATCGCCTGGGCATCTTTTGGAGTCGCAGGCCGAATCGACACCGAGGTGTTGATCACGGTTGAAAGTGTAACTCAGCCAACATCGGTATGTCAGACCACTCGCCGTGGCACAATTTGGACATGGAGAGATTGGCCCGCTACCGGCCTTGGTTTTACGCGGCGGCGGCCTACAATGTCGCCTGGGGTGCCTTTGTCGTGCTGTGGCCCGAAGGCTATTTTCGCATCCTGAATTTGCCGCTACCCACCTACTTGCCAATCTGGCAGGGCGTTGGGATGATCGTGGGCGTCTATGCGCTTGGCTACTGGCTTATCGCTCGAGACCCGGTGCGCTATGGCCCCTTCGTCTGGATCGGCCTTCTCGGCAAGGTCTTCGGCCCGATCGGTTGCCTTCTTGCCGCACTGAAAGGTGATCTCCCCTGGTCCTTTGGCTGGATCAACCTAACCAACGACATTATCTGGCTGCCCGCTTTCATCGGGTTCGCGCTCGAGCTTGTTAGGGCTGAGCGTGAAAAGATTGGGCAAGACTCGGCAAACCGCGGAACAATCTAGATTCCTCAATAGCGGATAAGAGTTAAGCGGATCGTGCCACGGTGACCATTGGCACGACTCTCAGTAATGAGATAGTTATAGCCAAGACATCGGATTCTGAGGGCGGCCGTTTACGCGGACCTCGAAGTGAAGGTGCGGACCAGTGGACATGCCGGTGGACCCGACCGCGGCGATCGTTTGGCCCCGGCGGATGCTTTGGCCCTGGCGCACGAAGAGCTTTGAGCAGTGACCGTAAACGGTTTGGACCCCACTACCGTGCTGGATGATCACTGTGTTGCCATAGCCGCGCAGGTAGGTGGCGGCGATCACGATGCCATCGCCCGCGGCCATGATTGGCGTCCCCGACCTCGCGCCAAAGTCCACGCCCGCGTGCATTCGGCGGATGCGCAGAATCGGGTGGTAGCGACTGCCAAAGCCGCTGGTGATGCGAGCATTCACTGGTCGCATCAGCCTCCCCCGAAATGCGGGCAAAGAAGGACTTCCGTTGGCCGCGCGCATGTAGGCGGCGATCTTGGAGGAAATCTCGGCCTCGTCCGCTTCAATCTGGGCGAGCATCTGGCGCAGACGCTTCTGCTGCGATTTCAGGTCGGTCAGGAGTTCGCCCTTCTCAGAGCGAATCTCTTCCAGCTCGTTCTGTTGTTGCTTTTGGTCTTGAGCGAGCCGACTGATATTGCGTACGGCTTGATCTTTCTGTGACTTTTGGGTCGCAACCTGGTTCTGGAGGCGACGGAAGTCCTCGAAAATCTCGCGATCGCGCCGGGCGACGCGCTCCATGAGCTCCTGGCGCGAGGCGAGGTCTCCCGCCGACCGAGTGCCGACCATCGCGCTTACCAGGGACGTCTCGCCCCGCATGTACATTCGCTTCAACCGCAATCGAACTTGCTGTTTGGCTTCTGCGAGCTGGGCCGTGGTGCTCTTGAGCTCGGAACTCAGCCGCCGCTGCTGGCTGATGTTGAAGCTTAGGTCGCCCTTGGTTTTCTCCAACGCATTTTCGACATGCTCTAAGCGATTATCAACCACCCGGATATCCGCCACCACGCGGTTGGCCTTTCGCTTGGTCTCGCGCAGTTTGGTTTGGATTTTCGATTTTTGGTCTCGCACCTCGGCCAAGTGGTTCTTGAGCTGGTTGACCTTGGTTGGCTTCGGCTTCTGGCCATCCTGCGCGAATCCGGAGGACACCACTAGCAGCAAAGCTGCGCCCAAGGCCCACCGGTTCATGCTGCCCTCAGGGGCGTGCGCACCGCCAGAACCGAACACACAAATCCGTAGAGTGAGCCTGCCGAGGCCAGAATCAAGATTGCACCCCCAAGTGGAAACGAGGCCAATTGGGCCTGAGAATCAAGTTCGAAGAGCCGTTTCTGAATCCCTTCTTGGGCCGCACCAACCAAGAACGCCGCGATCAGCCCCCCGATGAGCCCATGAAAAATGCCTTCGATGTAGAACGGAATGCGGATGGTGAGGGGCGACGCCCCCACCAGTTGCATCACTCGTATTTCTACGCGTCGAGCCACCACCGTGAGGCGGATGGCGTTGTAAATCAGGATTCCGCCCGTGAGCAACAGCAGGCTGCCGATGCCCGCGCCGAGCCACCGCATCAGCTGCAATCCTTGCTCGATCAGGCGCTGCTCGGCTCGCAGGTAGCGGACGCCATCTTTCTCCACGAGCGATAGTTTCTGGATATCTTCCGCGATGGAATCGCCCTTAGTCAGGTCCGAAATTGTCACCTTGAACGCATCGGGGTAAGGATTGTCGAGGCCCGCCGCCAGGTCGGGGTTTTGCTTGCGGAACTGCTCCCAGGCTTTGTCCTTCGGGATCCATTGCACGCTTTTGACGCCGGGGATAGCACGGATTTTGGTGGCGAGTTCGTTGATCTGGGGAGGCTTGACGCCTTCTTGAATAAACACCCGCATGTCGAACTTGCCCGGAACGGTGGCGGCAAACCCGGACGCGCGCCAGTAGGCATAGGTAAATCCGCCAATCAAGAACAGCGCAACCGCTACTGTCGTGATCGCGGCAAAGCTCATCAATCCGTTGCGGCGGATGCCGCTTAGACCTTCGAAGATCAGGAATTGGAGCCGATCAAGCACAGTTCTCGCCTCCTCGGATATCAGGAACGGCGGGAGAAACGTCGGAAAGAATCCGGCCTTCATCCACCGTCACCACCCGTTTGTTCAGACGCTCGACCACCACGATGTCGTGGCTGGCGACCACGACTGTGGTTCCACGGAGGTTCACCGAGGCCAGGAGTTCCATGATTTCCCACGAATGCTCGGGGTCGAGGTTGCCGGTGGGCTCATCGGCGAGAAGGAGCGGAGGATTGTTGATCAGGGCCCGCCCGATGGCCACGCGCTGTTGCTCTCCGCCCGATAGCTGGTGGGGAAAGGCGTCGGCGCGGTGGCCGATGCTCACGCGTTCGAGAATCTCGGGCACGCGTCGGCGAATCTCGCGGCGATCATGGCCGACGGCCCGCATTGCGTAGGCCACGTTTTCCCAAACGGTCTTCTTGGGGAGCAGGGCGAAGTCTTGGGGCACGATGCCCATCTTGCGGCGCAACTGGTAAATCTCAAGGTCGCGAATCTGGCCCAGATCCTGGCCCTCCAGATTCACTTGGCCAGCGGTGTGACGGACTTCGCGGGTCACCAGTTTGATCAGGGTGCTCTTGCCCGCCCCGGTCTTGCCGACCAGGAACACGAAATCTCCACGCTCAATTGTCAGCGAGACGCCGCGAAGACCGCGAACTTGGGCTTTGTATTCGACTTCAACGTTGCGAAGTTCAATGTGGGGAGTAGCAGGCACGCTTCTTACTTGAATCTACCCGCTCGATGCGCGGGCCTAAGGGACTAGATAGAACATCAGCACAAAGTGGCAAGCGGCGCCGCCCACGACAAACAGGTGCCAGAGCCCATGGGAGCCGAACGTATCGGGCCAAGGATTCGGCCGCTTCGCGGCGTAGACCACCGTGCCGAGCGTGTACACCAGCCCGCCTGCCAGCATCCAAGCCACCCCGGTCCAACTGACCACACTGGCAAGCGAACCCAAGATCGGCAACGTGATCCAGCCCATCACGAGATAGAGCGTCAGCCGCAGCCACGTCGGAGGCTTTGCCATCACGAAGGTCGCGGCGATTCCGATCAGGGCGAAGCCCCATTCGATGCTCAACACGGTGATTCGAGTTGAACCTTGCATGGCGAGCAGACAAACGGGCGTGTAGGTCCCCGCGATCATGAGATAGATGGAGGCGTGATCGAACTTGCGCAGGGCATGCTCGCCGGCAACTGACCAGTGGTAGGCGGCGCTGGCGGCAAAAAGCGTCGTCGCCATCACTCCGTAAATGGCGAATCCGAACCATGCGAGAAAGACGCCTTGGTGGAGCAACACCAGGTAACTCGCGCCGATCGCAGTGAGAACCGCGCCGACCAAGTGGGAGAGCGCATTGAACGGCTCGCGGATACGCAAGCTCATACCGTCATGATACACCCGCGACCATCGGGAGGTCCGGAAGGTACAACCATCAGGAGAACCTCGTTATGGACGCCTCTACCCAGCCAAAAATCGTACAGCGGATGCTTCTGCGCTTCGCCGGTCTGCTCTTCTTCCTCGCCGCCCTTTGGCTCGGCTGGGGCTGGTTCAAAGAACGCGCCTCCGACCCGGGCAGCGTTCGCGTGGTTGATACCAAAGACATGATCGCGGCCGTCGAGTTCAAAGACGAAGGTCAGCAAGCGGTGATCTTCAAGCCAAATGGCGACCTCATGGCGAACGAGGGCTACGGCAAAGGCAATATCGACAAGGACATCGTTTGGCAGCCGAATGGCAACGCCCTGTTCTTCATCAGCGACCGTAAGGATCGAGCCTTCCACATCTTCCGCTGGAACCCGGGTTTCGAGCCCGAGGCTCGGAGCTACGGGACCCGGTCGCGGGGAAACCCTTGGTTCTCGACCCAGCAGGACGATGAGACGGCCAACAACGAAGCTTTGATCACTTCGGGCGGCAAGGTCCTGAGCTTTGACCCCAAGACCACCAACACGCGCCAGATGCTTCCGCCCGTCGGACGCGAGGTATCGCAAGCGAGCGGTGACGAAGCCGGTGCCGGTTCCGGTAGCCAATTCGATGGCGTGTACAAAGCTTACGGAGACAGCTTCAAGTACGCCCGCTGGTGCGGGAACAAGCAGTTCATTGCGGCGGTTATTCGCGGCGACACCAATGAGGTTCTGATTGTCCAGAACATGAGCCCGAAGACGGAGCGAGAGCAACTGCCCGTCCCGGTGGCGGCGGGCGAGAAGATTGACGTTGATGTCAACCCGAAAGACGGTTCCCTCGTCTTCGCGGTCATGAACTTCAGCACCCCGGACGGCAAGATTCCGCCCCAGTGGATCAAGAACGGAAAGGTCACCAAGCCATTCGAGCACCTACTCGCTCGAATTGACCCGACCAAGGAGCAAGCGGAGCCGATCGCCACGAGTAACTCCAACGATTCGGCCTTCGGCAGTCCGCGCATCAGCCCGGATGGGGCCGCTGTCCTTGTTGCGATTGGTAGCTTTGTGCCGGGAAGCGGGCTTGAACCGAAGGGACTCTTTTCCATGCCGAACGCGGTGGGCGGTGGCCAGGCAGCGGCCCGTCTCGCAATTGGGGCGATCTTTGAGCCCAGTTGGAGTCCGGACGGCACTCGAATCGCTTACGCGAAGCGCGTGGATGGCAAGCGGGCGATCTTCACGAGTTCGAAAGATGGCTCCGGCGAGCGCAACGTCAGTGGCTCGAAGGGCAACTTCGGGTCGCCATTGTTCAGTCCGCAGAAGAGCGGTTAGTTGCTCGCGAAACTCATTCGCATCCACCACTGGCGCAGTTCCATGGGGGCGAACCCGAGCGTTTGCATGAACGCATCGAGTCGGCCATCCGGCACGATGGGCGAGATGGCCCAAGTTCGGTTCGGGTAGGCGTCGTTCAGGGCGGCCATCAGTCGGCGGCCTCTTCCCTGACCGCGAAACTCGGGGCGGACCCAGAGATTGCGGATAGACGCACGCTCGGCGGTCGGGGCAGAGATCACTGCGTAGGCGTGATCCTCAAAGCGAAAAGCCAGGGATGGCCGAACGAAGTTTGCGAGAGTGAAGGGCGATATCTGCCAGGGCAGGTTTGTCTCGCTGGCGGCGATCATGGCCGTGGCTACTTCGGTGGGACGGACCTCGACGAGTTGGCCAATCGGGCCATCGCTTTCCACTCCAGGCCCGGAGAAGCCGACCAAGCCGGATACCTGGGTAAAGCCCACAGACTCGTAGAGGGCAACCGCCGCGAGGTTGGCCGTGATCACCTCAAGCTCGAGAGTCAGATCACAGCGCGCACGCGCGTCCTGAATTCCGCGCTCGATCAGAGCGCGACCGACTCCCGAGCGCCGGGCTTCCTTCACCACGCTCATGCTCTGCACACGCGAAGTCCGACCACGGCGGGCAACCGTCATCATGCCGACCGGTTCCGTTCCGCGCAAGGCGACGAGACTCTGGCTCAAGTCGACCGCCTCGGTTCTGAAGATCAATTCGACGAGAGCCGCGTCCAACACGATGGGCACGAAGTAGCCCTCGAAGCCCCGCGTGAAGAGGCCCGCAAGCTCCTCGTAGCCAAAGGAGATTGCGGGCCGAAAGTCCAGACTTGCCATCAGCGACCCAAGGGCTTGTCGACCGGAGGACGCACTGGCTCGTTGGCCACCGTTACGGCCGTGACCAGAACAGTTTGGGCGATGCGAGCCATGCGCGTGAAGTCGATCTTCTGAACCTCATCGCCCGGTCGGTGGTAATCCTCGTGGACGCCATCGAACCAGAAGCAGATTGGGATCCCGTTCCTGGCATAGTTGTAATGGTCGCTGCGGAAGAAGAAGCGGTTGGGATCCTTAGGGTCGTCGTACTTGGCGTCGTAGTCCAGCTTCTCGAAGTTCTTGTTCACGTCGTGGACGATCTCACCAAGTCGAGTCGACATCATCGTCGTGCCGATCACATAGATCGAGTTCGGTCCCGTCAGGGTCTTGTTCGCCGGGTTGGTGTCGTCGATGGGTCGGCTACGACCGATCATGTCGATGTTCAGCTGGGCAACGATGCTGCCCTTGGGCACGGTCGGGTTTCGGTTGAAGTAGTCAGATCCCCAAAGGCCCTTCTCTTCGCCGGAGTGCCACACGAAGATGATGGATCGCTTGGGGCGATTCTTGACGCTCAGCAGCGACTCGGCGATAGCGAGGACCGAGACCGTGCCCGAGCCATCGTCGTCAGCGCCGTTGTTGATCACATCCCCGGTCCCGCGCCCGACTCCAATGTGGTCGTAATGGGCTCCAACGGCGACGTATTCAGCTTTCAGTTTGGGGTCGCTGCCCTCGATGATTGCTACGACGTTGCGGGTCGTGGCTGTTTCCACTGTTTGTGCGGTCGTGATATCGACCGGTTTGGCCACGGCCACCGGGGTCGTTGCCTTCAGATCGACACCCACCGTCAGTTTGGCGAAGGCATCGGCGTTAGCGAGGATGCGGAACCCGGCCGCAGGCTGGGCCGGACCCTCTTGGCCTGCAGTGTCCATTCGGAAGCCACCACCGAAGCGCGAACGGGCGGTGACGGTGGACTTCCAGTCATCTCCGGCCGTGCCGGCGTTGCGGATAACGCCGACCGCGCCCTTGCTGATTGCGGCGCCCTCTTCGAGGCGGGTTGATTCGCGGCCAAGCAGCACGATTTTGCCCTTCACGTCGGCTTCGCCAACTTCCTTTGCGATGTAGACGGCGGCAGCGGAGGCGGTGCCCATTCCCGAGGTCACGAGGAAATCGGTTTCCATCGACAGGCTCACGTCGCCCGAAGTGATCTTGGATGCGGCCTTGTCGTAGCTCGGTTTGACCAGCTTGATCGGCTGGAAGAAGGTCCCGTTTTCGCCGCCTGGCTTCGCGCCCCAGCGCTTGAGGTTAAAGGCGAGGAAGTTGGCGGCGGCATCCAGACCGGGCGAAGGTGTATCGCGGCCCAAAAGTGCATCGGCGGCGATGAATTCCAGCGAGTTACGCAGATTTTCCGGGGTGATGATCTTGGCCGCCTTCTTGGCGTCGCCGGCGCTGAGCGTGCCCGCACCGACAGGAGTGAAGCCAACAAGGAAGACCGAGGCGAGGGAGAGGACAAGGAGCCGCTTCATAGGTGTCCCAACACGTTACCACCGGTTGCCCATAACCGCAAACCTTGGTCCC
>JBMOJD010000026.1:0-37255 GCA_049317025.1 Fimbriimonas sp.
GTGCGCCACATGCGCACGATCATCGCCGAGATTCGGGCGGTTCAGTCCTCGCGCGAGGATGACCTTTACCGATTGGCCAAGGATCATCAAGCTCCGCTTGATTTGATTCGTGAGGTCCATGCCACCGGAAAACTGCCGGTGCCGAACTTCTCGGCGGGTGGAATCGCGACCCCTGCGGATGCGGCGCTGATGATGAAGCTTGGCGCGGAGACGGTCTTCGTCGGCTCGGGAATCTTCAAGTCGGGCGACCCGGTCAAGCGGGCACGGGCGATTGTTGAGTCGGTGCTTTTCTATCACGACGCCAAGCGTCTGGCGGAGATTTCGAAGGGCCTGGGCGAAGCGATGGTGGGAATCAACGTTTCTTCGCTGCCGGATCGGGAATTGATGGCTGGTCGAGGTTGGTAGTCAACTAGCGAAGGCCGTGGACGAGGCGTCCAGGCTCCTTTAGCGGACGGGGCGTCCGCGCTCCGTCGGTTTGTCCAGCCGTTAGGCGTGTCCGTTTGCTGCTTTCTTTGGGAGCAAACGGGACACCAGGGTCCATGCCAGCACGATCACGGCGCCGACTAAGAGTCCAAACACGCCATCCAGAATCGGAGACGCCAAGACGGAAATCACCGGGATTCCCTCCACCTTGTGCGCCCAATCGTGGAGAACCTCGCCGACCGAGTGAATTCCGTGCGTCAGAATCCCGCCGCCGACCATGAACATTGCGGCAGTGCCGAGCACGGAGAGGGCCCGCATCAGAATCGGGGCTAGCCGGAGGATCGCTGCACCAGTGGAGCGGGCGAGGGCCCGACCAGATTGCAGCAAGCGCAATCCCGCGTCGTCCAATTTCACAATAGCCGCGACCAGGCCGTAGACTCCGACGGTCATGATCAGCGCGATGGCGACGAGCACACCAACCTGAGTGCCAAGCGGCTTATCTGTCACCGTGCCGAGGGAAATGGTGATGATTTCCGCCGATAGGATGAAGTCTGTGCGGATCGCGCCTTTGATCTTGGCTTGCTCGTCTACCGGGGCTTCGTGGTGGTCCTCCTTGGGATGCAGAAACTTGTGAACGATCTTCTCGCACCCTTCGAAGCAGAGGAATGCGCCGCCAAACATGAGGAGCGGGGTCACCGCCGCCGGGGCGAAGGCGCTGATGGCCAACGCGGAGGGGACCAAGATCACCTTGTTCACCAGCGAGCCTTTCGCGACCGCCCACACGACTGGGAGTTCCCGATCCGGGACAACGCCGGTTACCTGCTGGGCATTCAGGGCGAGGTCATCGCCGAGGACGCCAGCGGTCTTCTTGGTCGCCACCTTGGTCATGGCGGCCACGTCATCCAAGATGCTGGCGATGTCGTCGAACAGGGCGAAAAAACTTGATCCTGGCACTCCGATCAGGATATCTGAAAGGAAAACCATAGAACCAGAAGGAATTCAACAACTGTGAAGGTGTGGCCCCTTTTCTTGGCGGCTTTGTTGCTGGCTTCCTCTTCTGCGCATGCGGCCGAGGTCCGTCTCACGATCCGTCCGGACCAGATTCTCAATGAGTCGGTGCTCGGCGATGCTTCCCTGCTGGTGGATGAGACGGCGAGCACCGGCGACCCAGCGGGCGGCAAGGGTCTTCGACCAACCAAGCCATTTTTCCCAGGTTGGACGGCATGGCGGTATCCCGTCAACGTGCTCATCGACCTGCGCGCCCGCCATAGGGTCAGTCGGATTTTTGTCTTCAATGAATCTGGGGAGGCGGACCTGGAAGTCTCGACCGGCAAGCCGTTTCAGTGGTCGCCCAAGAGCTTTCGGCTAAGTGGTTATCGCGAATGGCGTGAACTCGCGATTGGCCTCGACACGCGCTACTTGCGCTTCACGCTGAAGGCTCCGCACGAACTCCCCGAGATTGCCGTTTACGGCGAAGCGCTCGAACCACCGGTCGTTGTGGCGGCAACGAAACCAGTTGCTCATCCGCCGGTGACCTTTGACCAGTTCCTGGGGACCAATGCCTTCATTGACGACCCTCTCGACGTTCTAGCGAAGCCTGTGGGGCTTGTGCGCGAGTATCACAATTGGAGTTGGGACACGGAAGGTCCGAGGGGCGAGAGGCGCTTCCAGCCCAGCGGGGCCGCAGGCGGCAATGCGTGGTTCTTCGATGACTTCTATGCCCGGCTGAAGGCGCTGGGGGTGACCGTCTGCCCGGCGATCCAGGGAACTGATCCGCAAACTTTCAAGACGGCCAAGCCGAATGATAAGCCGGTCGTGGCGAACGCCAACGCAGAAGACCCGGCGTCTTACAAACTCCATGCGGCCCATCTGTTCCAGTTCGCGGCCCGTTACGGGCAGGCCAAGGTTATAGACTCGCAGCTAGTGCTCGCCGCGGGCCAACCGCGAAGATCGGGTCTTGGCTTGATCCAGTATGTGGAGAATTGGAATGAGCCCGACCAGACCTGGAATGGCCGGACGGCGCGGTTCGATCCCTATGAACTTGCGGCCATGTGCAGCGCGGATTATGATGGCCACCAGGGCAAGCTTGGGCCTGGGCATGGGGTCAAGACTGCCGATCCCAAGATGAGGTTGGTTCTGGGCGGGCTGGCCGATGCCAACCTGGAATACCTGCGCGCGATGAAGCTGTGGGCGGACCACCACCGGGGCGGCAGCTTCCCCGCCGACGTGCTTAATTTCCACCACTATTCGCATGATGGCAATGAGGCCCAGGGCTTCCGGACCACGGGTCTCTCGCCCGAGTCGGACAGATTTGAGGAGAAAATGGCCGCGTTGGTCGCATGGCGCGATGCCAACTTGCCGAATGCGGAGGTGTGGGTGACCGAGTTCGGCTACGACACTCATCCGGGTTCGCCGCTGAAATCCCCCGCGATTGGGGCGTATTCGGCCGAAGAGGTCCAGGCGGCCTGGCTCGTTCGGGGTTTCTTTGCGCTCGCGATGGCGCGGGTGGATCGGGCCACGATGTTCATGTTTCGCGATGTCAAAGTTGGCGCCCCCGGGGTCTTTGCCACCTCGGGCTTGGTTACTGAGAAGGGCCAATGGACGCCGAAGCCATCCTATCGCGCCTTGGTCACGCTGAAGAGCCAGCTGCGGGGCATGCGGTACGCGGGCAAGGTCAGCACGGGGAACCCCAATGTGCGGGGCATTCGGTTTGTTGGCAACGGCCAAACGGCGGAGGCCCTTTGGTGCCCGACCAGTGCGGATACGCGGGTTGCGGGCTATCAGGTTGATGCCACTCGGACCGTCGATCTGCTTTCGGGCGTTGAGAGGAAGCTGGCTGGCAAGGCGACTCTGGAGATTCGAGAAATGCCCGTGCTGGTATTTATTCGTGCCTAAACGGGGGTGACGATTGCGCGGGGCAGAAGCTCTTCGATCATCGGGCGTCGGGCGATCTCCGAGCCGTCGGTGAATGCGGTCGCGGCTCCGGCGGCGAGGCCCCACTGGAATGCCTCGGGAAGGGTCTTGCCGGTTTCCAGTCCCCAGAGCATTGCGCCGATGAGTGAATCGCCGCTGCCGATGGTGCTGTGGGTGACGACCTCAGGCGAGCGGCCAAGCCAAACGCCCGCATCGGAAACGAGTATCGCCCCGGCCTTGCCTCGGCTCAGGACGGCAAAGCCATCGGCCTGAACAAACCCGAGCAGGTCGCGCGCGGCGGCGATCGCTTCCTCCTCGGTCGTGATGGTCCGACCCAGCAATCGGGCGGTTTCGGGGGTGTTGGGTTTGATGAATTGAGGTCGGCATGCGAGGCCTAGTCGCTGGGCTTCGCCGTCGGCGTCGATCATCACGGAGCAGCCCGCCGCGGTGGCGATAGCACCAATCTGGGCAAAGGCGTCACCGGGGACTCCGGGCGGCAGCGAGCCACCCATTGCGACCCAGCGGGCATTGTTGGCGAGCGACGCCACCTTGGCCAGAAGCGCCTGGAACTCGGCGAGCTCGATCTGGGGGCCCTTTTGGTTGAACGTGGTCGGGGTGCCCTTGGCGTCATCTTCCACGCTGAAATTGGTCCGGGTCTCACCGGCGACCTCGATGAACGCGCAGCCAACGCCTTGTCGTTCGAGGACACCTTGCACCATCATGCCGGTGCTGCCGCCCAGGAATCCGGTCGCGACCGTTTGGCCGCCAAGCTCGGCGACCACGCGCGAAAGGTTTACGCCCTTGCCCCCGGCGTCGGTCTCGACGTTCTGCACGCGGTTCGTGTCACCGATGACAAGCTCCTTCACGAAGAGCGCATGGTCGATGCTGGGGTTCAGGGTGACGCTGAGGATCATAGGCTGCTTCGATTATGGGGTCGAAGGGGTCCAGCGCTCCGGGACCACCACCTTTCCAGTTTGGGCACTCTCGCGGGCGGCCAGGGCGATGCTGAGGGCGGCGAACCCATCGAGGCCGCTTACAGGCAGTTCGCTTCCGGTTGTGATCGCGTCGAGGAATGCTCGGAGTTGGCGGTAGTAGGGGTCGTCGGTGGCCGATAGATTGCTTTCGGTTGCTGTCGCCCCAACGGTGTGGGTGCGAAGCGACGGAGTGGTTCGACTATCGAATTCGATGAGCCCTCCGCTGCCGGCAACTTCAAAGGCGGTGCGGAAACCAGATGGGTCCATCCAAGTGGATTCCACGTGGGCAACCGCACCGGACTCGAATGTAAGTGTCGTTAGGGCGTAGTCCGGCCCGTGACCGGTCTTCGCTCCGACGCTTCGGGAATAGAGGAGTTTCACCTCGCCTAGAGTCCAGCGGAGCCAATCGAAATCGTGGATCGCGAGGTCGATGAGGACGCCACCGGAGCGGGAGTGGTCCATGAACCAACCGCCGAGGCCCGACGGCGCAGTCCCACCGCGACGAGTGCGGGCGGCGGCAGGGGTGCCGATGCCTCCACTGACGACGGTGGCGCGGCCCGCCGCGAATTCGGGGAAGTAGCGGACGACATGTCCGACCCCGAGACGGCCGCCTGCTTCGACAAGCCTTCGGGCATCGGTAAGGTTCCCCGCCAGGGGCTTCTCGATGAAGGTGGCCTTCCCTGCCCCAAGGGCGGCGAGGCCAATATCCACATGCAGGTCGGTCGGGAGGCAGACATCGACGACGTCGGCCCAGTCGATCAGCTCGCTGGAGGAAGCCAGGCTCTCGGCCTCCCAGCGGCCCCGGAAGGTCTCGCTCCGCTCGGGATCAGGGTCGAAGAATCGCAAATCGACATCGGCCATCTTCCGATACTGCCGGGCGTGGACATTGCCCATTCCGCCCGCCCCCAAAATCCCAACACGCATGCCTATGGTGTTCGAGATTCGGAGCGAACTTCCTTCAAGTTCGTGCATCAGGGGCGTTGCGTCAGGAAGTTTAGGAGCTGGATCACCCGGCGTTTGGCCAGCGGTTCGTTGTTGGCCTCGCAGCGAGAGCTGAGCAGGCATCGGGGGCAGCCGTCTTCGCATTCGCAGGATGCGACCATTTGGCGGGTGGCTTCGACCCACTCGCTGGAGGCATCGAAGAGTCGCTCGGCGAGGCCGACACCGCCAGGGGTTCGGTCGATCACGAAGACGCAGGGGGCAAAGGAGTCGGGGTGCAGGGCGTACCACGCGCTTCCGAGGTCGTTTCGGTCGCAACCGGCGAAGAGGGGGGCCATGGCGGCGAGGGCATGCTCGAG
Source organism: Fimbriimonas sp. (assembly GCA_049317025.1). Classification (GTDB taxonomy): domain Bacteria; phylum Armatimonadota; class Fimbriimonadia; order Fimbriimonadales; family Fimbriimonadaceae; genus Fimbriimonas. Next base: position 5,609 of record JBMOJD010000026.1, read on the forward strand.
GGCATGGACGCCACCGGAGGCGAGGGGGTCTTCGAGGTCGATGGGCTCGAAGGGGAGGTCAAACCGAACGGCGATGGATTCGTAGGTGGATGGCGGGAGGTCGAGCTCTTGGGTATCGAGCACGGCGCCGTTCTCCAGCGATTTCTTGCGGAAGCCCACGACGGCATCGGTGACGCTGACCCCTACGAGGGCGATTCTTCCCGGCCCCATTTCGTGCTGGGCAATGGTAGATTTGCTTTGGATGACGGATTGGACGAGGGGCTGGGTGAAGTAGCTGACTTCGTCGGCGACGAGGGTAGCACGCAGGAGTTCCAGGTTCAGATCGGTCACCACAAAGGTCGCACCCCGGTGGAGATAGACGGCCCCGGTGTGGGCACTGGTGAGGGCGCGCCAATATTCCATGGTGCCGATTTCGTCGGCTCCGAGCATCAGGTGGACGGTGTCGCCGGAGCTGCCGCGGATGTTGACCTTGAAGGCGGGGGGCTCGACGGAAGGGTAGAAGAACATGCCGCCGCGAAAGGCAAGTTCGCCGGCACGGTCGAGTTCTTCGGCCAGATGCAGGGCGGTGGGGCCGAACTGCTCGAGTTCGGTGGGGGCAATGGGGCGCTCGTGGGCGGCGCAGAGCAGTTGCTTGGTGAGAATATGGGGATTCTCGGGGTTCAGGGAGATGCGCTCGCTCGACGCCTTAAGGATGGTGTCGGGGTTGTGAAGGAGGAACTGCTCCAGTGGGTCGTCCTGGGCGACAAAGACGGCGAGCCCGGGCCGCACGCCTCGGCCGGCGCGTCCCGCTTGCTGGCGGAAGCTCGCGACCGAGCCGGGATAGCCGTTCATCACCACGGCGTCGAGGCCACCGACATCCACGCCTAGCTCCATGGCGTTGGTGGCGGAGAGTCCGAGCAAGGTCCCTTTGTGGAGGCCCTGTTCGATGGTCCGGCGCTCTTTGGGGGTGTATCCGGCGCGGTAGCTCTCCAGCCGCGAGGGACTGACGATGCCCTCGTGGGAAAGGCGGCTGCGGGCGTATTTCAGGACCAGCTCGGCGGCGACGCGCGACCGGCTGAAGGTCAGGGTGCGCTGGCCCGATTCGACAAGAGTCCCGAGGACGTCGGCGGAGGCCGCGTTTGTGGAATAGCGCGAGCCGTCGGGGAGCAAGGGCGGGTTGAAGAAGACAAAGGTCCGCTTGGCCTGGGGCGACCCATCTTCAGTGATGAGCAGCGGATCGCGGCCAGTTAGCGACCGGAAGGCCTCGATGGGGTTGCCAATGGTCGCACTACAGGCAATGATTTGGGGGCGGTTGTTGCGCCAGGCGCAGAGGCGGAGGAGGCGACGCAGGACGTTTCCGACGTGGGAACCAAACACCCCTCGGTAGACGTGCATCTCGTCAATCACAATGAGGCGCAGGGCCTTGAGGAAGGGCGTCCAGTTCTCGTGCGAGGGCAGAATGCCGACGTGGAGCATGTCCGGGTTGGTCAAGACAGCATTGGAGAGTCGGCGGATCGCCGTTCGCTGGGTCTTCGGCGTGTCGCCGTCGTAAGTGCCGGACTGGAGTAAGGGTCCGGCAAGGGCGTCGAGTCGGCCAAGCTGATCCTGGGCGAGGGCCTTGGTGGGAAAGAGGTAGAGCAGTCGGCAGACCGGTTCGGTGGCAGCGAGGTGAAGCGCAGGAAGGTTATAGCAGAGCGACTTCCCCGAGTTGGTGCCGGTGACGACTAAGACATCCTCGCCCCGCAGGGCGGCTTCGGTCGCTTGCGCTTGGTGGGAATAGAGCTTCTCGAAGCCGTTGACTGCGAGGCGCTCCCTTACTCTCGGGTGCAAACGCGCGGGAACATCGGCATAGGATGCTTCCCGCGCTTCGAGCTCTTCGTAGTGTGCGATCTGAGCCGCACTCGTATCGTCTAGGGCGAGGTTTGTCAGGAAGGGAGCGTCGCCGCTCAACTCACGTATGCCTCATCGGCATCCCGCTTCTCTTGTTCTCGCTTCTGCTTCTTTTGCACAGCCGTGACGAGCACGACGCTAATGGCGAAGAGAATGACCAAGGGAACGGCCATCATGAGCATTGAGAAGGCATCGTTGCTCGGAGTCAGGATGGCGGCCGCCAAGAACACGGCGGTGGCCCATTGACGCCAATACTGCAAGAGAGTCTCGGACTTGAGCAGGCCGATCGATCCGAGGGCATAGACCACGACGGGAAGTTGGAATCCCAAACCGAAGGCGAGCATCATCTTCAGGACGAAGAAGATCATCGCTCCGGGCTCTTGCATGAGGCCGGTGCCAGGGAACTCAAGAACGTATTGCGCGAACCACTGAAGCGCGCTCGGAATGATGACCCAGCAGAAGCCCGCACCCATGACGAAGAGGATGAGTGTCCAAGGGGCTAGTCGCTCGATTGGCTTTCGTTCGTTTGGCTTGAGGCCCGGGGCGATGAATCCCCAGATCTGGAGCAGACAAAACGGAAACACCATGATCAGACCCAGCATGAAGCTGAGTCGGAACTTCAGCATGAAAGGATCCGTGGCGTTGCGGAACACGTCGGAGAACGGTGCCTTGCCGTCGAGGGCTTGCGTGATGTTCACCGCAACCATGTTGTTGAGAAAAGCATAGAGGGATGGCAGGATGTACCATCCCGCCACCCATCCAACGATCAGCATCACGAGCACTCGGATGATCCGAACTCGCAACTCATCCAGGTGCTCGCCTAGGGTCAGGCGGTACTCCTCCGTGTTATCGAAGGAGGCCTGTTTCTTGCCGAGGAGCCCAAAGAGTAGGCCGAACATGGCTTAGATTTTACTTCTCAAGGATGTAAATCTCTTGGATTCGGATGCGAAGGAAAACGTCTTGCTGCTGCGCAGATGCGCCCTGGTTGCCCGGGAATCCACGTCCAGCCGGTCCGTTCGGTCCAAAGTTCGGACCGTTAGGCCCAAAGCCTTGGGGCTGCTGTCCAGGACCGCCGCGTCGTCCGCCGGAAGCACCTTGCACCTTGATGGTGCTGGGGGCAATCGATTTGTCGTCGGCTCCGGCTCCACCGGGTCCACCGAGGGGGCCACGACCGCCACCGCGTCCACCGGGTGCTCCGCCTTGGGGAGCGCCAGCCTGAGGGCCAAAGCCTCCAGGTGTAGTGCCGCCGCCCGATGCGGAGGAACCGAAGCCAAGCGAGATTCCTGCCTCACTCTTAGTTTCGATGGTCGTTTCGCGGATGATCTTGACGACTTGCTTGGTGTCGAGGGCGAACCAGATGTTCTCCTCAAGCTGAACCTTTTCGTCGCCGAACGAGGCTCCGCTTGCGCTGAGCTTCTTGCCTTCTTCACTTGCCTGACCGACGGCGATCACATTACGGATGCGGGCGCACGGGCGTCCCGATTCCCACTCCAGACCGACGAATTCGCCTCGGGCCGGGAATGTGTTGACGATGGTGTTGACTTCGTGGATCTTGGCAAGGTCAAGGTTTCCGCGCAGGAACCGCGAAGCCCAAGAGTCGCCCGGTCGCACGGCCTTCTCGGGAAGGGTCGGCAGCGGGAATGCGGCATAAAGGTTGTTCGGATCAGCTTGACCCGAGGTTCCTTGGGGAGCCGAATAGAACGGCACCGAGCCAAAGACCTGTCGGCCCGTGTTGGTGAGCCGCATGTAGATCGGCGCCATGCTCGATTCGTAATAAATTTGTCGATTCTCGTTCAGCGAGGTGGAAAGGACGGCAAAGTCCTTGCCCTTGTCCGGCAGGGGCTGAATTCGCACCAAGCCGTCGCCATTGGAATAGGCGTTGTCCACGGCGTAGAGGATGCGGACCTTTTCGCTGTCAAGCGGCAGTTCAGCGGCGCGGCCGCCAGCCTTGTTCTGCGACTCACTGAGGGTCGAAACCGAGAAGCGCTGTTCGACCGAGTAGATCGCTTCCTTTCCAGGCTTGAAGCCGTAGCGGAGCTTGATGCCTTCGGCGGGCACGGGGATATTGGCCTTGTTGCCGACGTAGACATCGACGGACGATCGGTCCACGATGCGGGGAGTGTCGCCAAAATCAACGTAGAGGACCAATTCGAGCTTTAGCGGCTTGCCGGGTTCGCTATCTTCGATCTTGCGGGCCTTGGTGTCCAGAACGTAGTCGTGATACTTGCCGTTCAGGGGCGGGACAGTGGCTTCGATGAACTTGCCACCCAAGAAAACGCCAACATAGCCGCCGCTGGGGATGCTGCCCTTGGGGATGAGAATGTGAACCTTCTCACGGACCTTCGATCCATCTGCCGGTCGAACAATCGTAAAATTCTGCGCCATTGCTGCGGTCGAGATCACCGCGAGAGCTACATTTCCAATCCAACGCTTCATTGTTGATGCCACCAAGGCTCACATTGCACCGGCCAACTGAGCTTGAACTATTGAGTATGACGACATTCGCGGGTCCATCGTCACACTCTCACGACGAACCCGGTGGGAATCAGTAGGACCTACTTGGGCGCGGCTTGCTTAGCTTCGGTCTTGCCTTTGTCGGCGGCGGCTTTATCTTCGGCGGCCTTTTTCGCCTTCAAGCGACCGAGTGCCATCATTTTCAAGGGTGCGGGAACATCCTTGTTATTCTCGAGATCTTTGATCTGCTCATCCAGCGGCTTCGCCTCTGCTTGCGGGCCGTCGTAGCGGGTGGTCGCGCCCGGGGCTATTCGCTGATATTCGGATTGGTACAAGTAGGCGTAGTATCCGCCACCCACTACCAATGCCCCCACAATGGCGATCAGGGCTGTCTTGCCCATGCTTGAACCCTTCTTACCGGTCTCTGACATTCTAAACTCCTTCGTCCTATGCTTAGACGCCAATATACTACCGGCAAGCTGGGCTTGGTGTGGATTCGCTAGAAAACCAGGTCGTCGAGGGTGGCCCCGACTTGCATGGCTTGGATCGGGTTGCCGTCGGGATCGGCGAAGGTGAGCACGACCCCGGACGGGGTTTGGTGGTAGTCGCCATCGATTGATCCGCCTGCTTTGGCAACGAGGAGGTGGAATCGGACGACGCTCTCGACCTCGAGAGTGAGCATCCATCCCCCAACCGGTTTTTCACCCTGCGTGCCGGGATGCAGGCCAATCTTATTGGCTCCGACTTCGAACTCCGACCAATGGGGCGAGTTGACCAATGGAGCCCGTCCCAGAATAGCTTGGTAGAACTTGACCGACCTTTCCATATCGGAGACGGGGGCCCAGATGGTGTGAAATCCGCTTACCATGATGGCTAAATTACCCTCCCGTGGTGGGGCCACCGGGGCGCAGGTGGCGCTCGCGAGGGAGGTCGATCCGGGCGATGGTGTTGTTATCCCGGATGTAGATTCGCTCGTCGATTCCTGGGCCTTTGAGGTCAAAGTAGAGGCCGAGTGGCCCCCGGGTGTCATTGTCGTTTGACGAAACGAATCGCCCGCCTCGGCGGAGGGTGAAGGTTTCGAAGACTCCGCGCAAGGGGTCGAATTCAACGAATTCCTTGAGATCAAGCGGCTTCTCACCGTCCATGGGCAGAAACCGGTCGTGCAGTTGTTGCATCGGCATCACCGGAACAAAGGTTTTGCGGTCGTCGGGTCGGTTTGGTCGACGGGTCGTGACATCGATGCGGTCGGAGCGATAGGCACAGTCGGCCTCAACGGTCCCGTCACGATCGATCTTCTTGCGGAAGTGCCGGAGAATCTTGCCTTCGATGTCAACCCACCAGGTGTCCCAGACGGTCGCTCCAGCAGCGTCTGAACCCGGGGCGCTCTGCTTGGCAAAAGCTTCGCTCCGCAGGATTCGCACCTGCTTGCCCGCGAGAAGGCCGATGCTGACCGAGCTCCGGCAGAAGCCAAGGTTCGCCTCGACCATGCTGCTGGGCACGACGTTGTCCGGCCCGATGATGGGCGCGTTGAACTTCTGGTAGTAGTGGAAGAGGGTTGAAGCCTGGCGCTCCTGCAGTCCCCGGATCAGCTCAAGCTGTCCTCCCGCGACCGGTTGGTCGAGAACGGGCCGCGAGCCTTGGGCACTCAAAACGAGAAGGATCGCCCACATGATGCTGTTAGACGATCCGGGCGGCGCTTTGGTTATTCCGACCAGCGCTCGGCGAGGATGACGCCGATCTGGGCCAGGAGAGCCTCGTCGGATTCATCAAAGTTTCCAACTGTGTGGCCGTCGATATCGATCTGGCCGAGGATCTCGCCTTCGGCGGAGCGAATGAGCACCACAATCTCAGACCGGGTTTCGAGGCTACACGCGAGGTAGTTGGTGAGTTCGCGGACGTCCTCAACCACTTGGTTTTGGTTCTGCGCCACGGCGGTGCCGCAGACGCCGACCCCGACTTGGATTCGGGTGTGATCGGTCGCCGCCCCAACGTATTCATCAAGGACCAGCGTTTCGCCCTCGAGCCGGTAGATTCCCGACCAGTTGTAGCCAGAGAGATCGCTCACGAGTTCCATGGCTTGGCGACGCAGAGAAGCTCCGCGCATCGCTGATGCGCGGAGCTTCTCAATCAGTTCAGTCGCAGTGGTTGCCTGAACCAAGGTTTCTTACTGTCCGGTGGCGCCGGTGGCGGTGCCAGTGGCGGTTCGCGCCGCATCCTCTTCCTTCAGGGAGTCGAATGCCTTCTTCCAAGGATCGCGCAGTTGGACGAGTTCGATGGTGATGTTGGCGGCCTTCAGCTTGTCGCGCATTCGCTTCGGCAGGTCGTTTGCCTGAGTTCCGCGCTGGACGGCCAACTGTCGCTTGACGAGCGTGCGAATCGTATCGTCAATTTCGATCTTTCGGCCCGGGGTCTTCTTCTCGACGTAGAATTTGACCTGATTTTGCCCATCCTGCAGCCAGGCGGTTTGGCGACCTTCCGGCGTTGCTCGGATCAGCTTCTGAAGACGGTCGGGCATGGAATCCACGCGGCGCTCGGGGTACCGACCCTGCGATGCGCGAGCATCGGGTTGGGCGGAGAATCGGGTGGCAACGAGGGCGAACGGCTGTCCTGCACCAAGTTGGCGATCCACTTCGGCAATCTTGTTCTTGTCCGTGAGCACGATCCAATACAGGTCGGCCAACTCGGGATCCATGAATGCCTTGGGATTTTCCTTGATGTATTTGTCGACGTCGGCATCGGTCAGGGTCACGCCCTTGGAGAGGATGCGCTCGCGGCAAAGGTCAAGCGTGAGGTCCTGCTTGATCATGGTGAGGGTCATGCCCGCATCCGTAAGATCACGCACGAAGTTCGGGCGGCGCTTGGTTTGGAACGACAGTTCGGCTTCGATGTCGGCCGAGGTCGGATAGACGTTGTCATCCTTGGCAAGCTGGGTGAGGATGCGACGGTTCACCATGTCGCGAAGCGCCTGGAACCCGAGCGGGGCGGCGACCTGTGCTTCGGAAGGGCCACGCGGACCCAAGACTTGCACGATTGGCTTGCGCTGGAGATAGTTGTTAAATTCCTCCGAAGTGATCGCCTCTCCGTTGACGATGGCGATGTTGCCCTCGCTTTTGCCTCCGCAACCGGCGCTCAGCAGCACTCCGGCAATCAACAAAACCGCAAACTTGGAATCTAAATTCAATCTATCAATCTCCTCAATGTTCAGGCACAAGCCTTTCGTGGCAGTGTACCAGTGAGTCCATTTTGCAGACCCACCTCTTTCCACAACTGAGTGGTCTCAAAGTTCGTGCCCAAACGCCGGGCTTGCGGGCGCAATTGGTCCGAAAGGCCCATCCGGTTGCTATTGGGTTAGTCGCGAACGCACGCTCGCCGGGATGCTCGTGAGCCCGTGCAAGGCCCTTGCCATCTCCTCACTATTGAGCGCATTGCGCATGAAATCCAGCCGCAGGATGTTGTAGCCCAACTCCTGCTGCTCGTCGACAGTGAGGGTTTGCATGATTCGGATGACGGCCTGTTCGTCCACGTTTGTGTCGTCGAGTTCGGCGTCAAGCTCATGCAAGTGAATGCGCGTGTCTTGGCGTGTGAATTCAGCCCCGGACGTGTAGGTCGGACCGACGGCAGGACGGCTGACGCGGCCGGTTGCGGGATGGGTGCTGAAGCGGTCGGCAAGGCTGATGCCGTAGTCGAAGCGATCATCCACACTCCGGATGTTGCCCGCGAAGGCGGGCGTAGACAGCACACGGTGGTATTGGCCCCCGCGCTGAGGCGCTGTCTGCCCAGCAATGCCGCCGAGGGTGGCGAGCACGCCCCTTTGGGCCGCATATCCCGCGAAGCGATCGACGGTCGCAGTCGGAGTGCTGCTGTACATCGATTGGATCATCGACTGCTCTTCGCTCAACGTCCGGGCGTCCCAAGCCTGGGCGGCCGCGCCCCGCAACACTGGGCCGGTGACCAAGGCGCGCAGTTTGGGGAATACATCGTCGAAAATGATCTGATTCCCCCGACGGGCGGCGACTTGAACATCATTTTCGAAAGGCGATCCGTAGGCGAGGTGGGCCGCACCGCCCGCCACGATGTAGGCCGCGACGGGCCAGCGGGTCCCGAAGCCCAAGCCAGACGTGTAGTTGTAGACCCACAGATAGAAATCTCGGCGCTCGTGGGGCTGGGTGTATTCGTGCGAGCGGCCGGCCACAAGATTCAGAAGACAAGAAGTCTGCCAGTTCGCGCTCTGATTCACGCGGTCCATTGTCAGCCAGTCTCGGGTTCCGAGTTGGGCGGAAGGGTCGGCGGCCGGAAACTCCCTTCTCTGGATTGCCACAGGCGTCGTTGTCAGGTCTCTGGCGCCGAGCGTTTGCTCGGCCCTGGCCGCTTCCCTTTCGTGGGGTTCGCTCCGGGCGAGCGTTGGGGAGCCTGAGGCGGTTGCTCCTGACTGCTGGATGGTATGGGCGAGTTCGTGCGCGAGCAGTTGCTTGCCAGCGTGAGAAGAAGGAGCGTATTGGCCCTCGCCAAAGACGATATTTTGGCCGTAGGTGAAGGCTTGGGCTTGGATCGCGTGGGCGGACTCGGCGGCGCGTCCATCGGCGTGAATTCGGACCTTGGAGAAGTCGTGATCGAATCGCCGTTCCATGTCGGCCCGGGTGGTTGCATCCAGGGCTTGGCCGGATCGGCCGAGAACTTCGCGCACCGAATCGGGGACCGCGTGCGTTTGGCTGCCGATTTCCCGGCGGGCAATGCGCATGGGGCTGGGCGTAAACGCAGGGGGCTTTGCGTGCTCGAGACTCGTGCGTTCGGCCATGGTGTGACCCTACCTTATCACAGGTTTTCGCAGGTGCGGTACTACCTTTTTCGGCCTAGCTGTCAAAGCTGGATCGGTACTCGCAAACCATCCCATGCCAACTGCATCGTTGGCGGCAGGGTTAGGTTGGTCACGTCGTGGTCGTAGTCGTGGCTGAGGTGGGTGAAGTAGGTTTGCTTGGCCCCGATTCTTGTCGCGACCTCAATCGCGCGGGCCAGGTGAAAGTGGTTCGGGTGGGGCTCAACGCGAACGGCATCCAGCAACAAGGTCCCCAAGCCATCGAGTAGCGGCATCACTTCCTCGGGGATCAGGCTCACGTCCGTGATATAGGCAAAATCGCCGACCCGAAGCGCAATCACCGGGATCTTGCCGTGTTGGACCACGAATGTCCGGACCTGCATGCCGCCCACCGAGATCCACTCGGGGACTTCGATCAAATTAAAGCGGGGGACGACCACGCCGGGGGGATACTCGCGGAAGGCGTAGGAAAACACCCGGCGGATATCGGCGAGGCTATCGGGGAGTGAGTAGATGGGCAGGGACCGCCCTTCGAGCATGCAGATCGACCGGAGGTCATCCATGCCCATGATGTGGTCGGCGTGGCAATGGGTGATGAGCACGGCCTCGAACGAGCGCAAGCCTTCGCGCACCGCTTGCAGCCGAAGTTCGGGCGCACAGTCCACCAGCAGGTTCCCGGTTGGGCCACAAAGGGCGATGGAGCATCGCGACCGGTGGTTCTTCGGGTTGTCGAGATAGCCCGGAGGGTATTGATAGCCAAGCATGGGCACGCCATGACTGGTGCCGGAACCCAACACGACAGCCTCAACCATTGGCTTTAGAGTTCGCCGGACCGCTGGAGAATCTGGAGGGCGACCAAAGTGCTTGGGAGCTCGGTGTATTGGGCTACTCGCTCAACGCATCGCGCGAAGTTGCGCTCGGCGAGGTCATCCCACTTCTCCATGGCTTGGCGGGCATTGGCGACGAGTTCGAGGGCTTCGTCATAGAAACGGGCGCGATTCTGGGGCAGCGACTTGTTTGAGACCGCCGAGTACCTTCGGCCGAGCTGCTCGTAGACGCCTTCCCAACTCGTCTTGGCTTGGAGTTCCGCTCGCATCTTGGCGAGTTCGTTGTCCTGCAGTCGTCTTCGTTCGACGTCGCGCCGCTTGGCGATTTCGTAATCTTCAGCCGATGTGCCTTCGATGACGCGGAGGGTGATGGTTTCGCCGAGAAGCTCGCCGACCATGACCTCGATGAGGCGCTTCGTTTGCGGCAACTTGAGGTGACCGCTCAAGTCGCCCGAATCGTGGTTGAGACCAACGACGAAAATGCCACTATCAAGCGCGACCGGCTCGCAGGCATTGAGCGCCGCCCAAACACCCACACCCGTGACTCCCATTTTGATTTTTGGAAGTGCTTCTGCCCAAACTGCGACCACGTCGGCCATACGCAGATTATAGGCGTCTCGGCGTCCCGTTTGCGACCCTAGTACGACTCTCGCTCGGGATACGGGTCGTCGGTGCTAGGATTGCCGATGTGGGGGCTAAACGAGCCCAGCCACTTGCCTTGGTACTCGGCGACACCGCGCATCCCCTCGCCCGCCGAATGGTAGACCTCTTCGGAGCATTCATACTCGATCATGCCATCACGGCCATGGTCGAGGCGGACATAGAACCGAGGTCGATCAGCCGATTCGATTTGGTAGAGATCGGTGAGAAGAAACTGGTTGCGGTCGTAGGCGTAGCGGGCGATGACCTTGGCGTCGGGGTCGCTCGATCGGGGGCCATGTCTGTCGGCCTTGCTGGTCCAGATGCCGTAGCCCAGGGCACCGATGATCATGAAGCAACTCAGCGTGAAAATGGCGAGGGTGATCGGCACCAGGTTCAGGGTGCCCGCGTCGGTGATCTTGTTGGTCACGGCCTCGCGTGTGTATGTGCCTCGGTAGACGCCCGCCACCGAGAACAGCCACAGGCAAAAGGCACTGACCACGAACAAGCCCGCGCCCCCGAACAGCACACAGCCGACGGTCCCTTCCTTCAGCACCCCGAGCTTTTCGCGATTCAACACTTAAGGTTCACGACGGCTCGGGAGGCAATTCAAGTTCACTTCAGGCCGGTCATGACGATGCCCTTGACGAAGTAGCGCTGACCGAGGAAGAACAGAATGATGATGGGGATCATGACCAGCACCGATCCGGCCATCAGCAGGTGCCACTTCTCACTGTTCAAAGCGCGGTAGCTCTGGAGCCCGACCTCCAACGTCTGCTTCGCGGGATCGTTGAGGTAAAGCAAGGGCCCGACGAGGTCCTTCCAGTTGTAGATGAACGTGAAAACGCCCACCGTCGCGAGCGCCGGACCGCTCAGGGGCATCACTATCTTGGAGAAGATCACCCAGTGATTGGCACCGTCCAAAACCGCGGCTTCGTCGAGTTCGCGGGGCAGGGTCAGGAAGAACTGCCGGAGCAGGAAGATGTTGTACGCACCGCCGCCGAAGAAAGCGGGCACCGTGAGCGGCAGCATCGTGTTGACCCAGCCGAGCTTGGCGAACACGACATAGCTGGGGATCAGGGTCACCATGCCGGGCAACATCATGGTGGAGAGCAACACCAGGAACAGCCGCTCCTTACCCACGAATTCGAGTCGCGAAAAGCCGTAGGCGACCACGGATGAACTGAGCAACACGCCTATCGTGCCGAGCGTCGTGATGACGAAAGTGTTCTGCAGCAGCAGGGAGAACACGATGACCGGGTTGCTAAGGACGGTCTCGAAGTTTTCGGTCGTTGGGCGTGTCGGCCACGACCACATGCTGGTCGTCGCCAACTCGGAAGCCGACTTGAACGACATCGACAGCATGATGTACAGCGGCATCAAGAACAGCAAGACGCCGACGGCGAGGATCACTAGGACGACAAAGCGCCCACTTGCCTCACCCAAACGCCCCCGCGAGGTCGCCTGGGCAAACACTTCTGCTTGCGACTTTTCTATTTCGCTCCCTCGTAATAAACCCATTTGCTAGCCTTGAATTGGAACACCGTGAAACCGAGAATGACGAAGAAAAGCACCCACGCCAACGACGAGGCGTAACCCATTCGCAGGTTCACCATGGCGTTGTTGAAGAGGTACAGGTTGAAGAACATTGTGGAGTTGTTCGGGCCGCCGTTGGTCATCAGGAGGGCCTGGGTAAACACCTGGAACGCGCCGATGAAGCCGGTGACCAAGTTGAAGAACAAGGTCGGCGAGATCAGCGGCAGGGTCACGGCTTTGAACTTGTTCCATGCACCCGCTCCGTCAAGAGTCGCGGCCTCATAGAAGAAGGTCGGCACTCCTTGGAGACCGGCGAGCATGATAACCATGCCACCTCCCGCCCCCCAAACCGACATCAGCATCATCGAAGGCAGCGCCATGGTCTCGCTTCCCAGCCAGTTGATTTGGCCATTGGCAGTCGCCAATGGCTTGAGCGCGGTTGCCAAACCAAGGAAATTGCCGCCTCCGCTGGGGCCGTAGATGAGGCTATTCAGAAGGCCGCCTTCGACCTTGAACACCTGCATCCAGATCAGCGCCGAGGCGACACCGCTCGCGACCGAAGGGATGTAGTAGCAGGTCCGCCAAAGGGGCATTCCCTTCACCTTCACGTTCAGCAGCAATGCCAAACTGAGCGAAGAGATGATGCCGATTGGCACCGCGATCAGCGTGTAGATGATCGTGACGCGAAGGGAAATCCAGAAGGTCGGGTCGATGCTGAAGGCCTCGACGTAGTTGCCAACCCCTCGCCAGCGCGCGGCGCGGATGATATCCCAATCGGCAAAGCTCATCAGGAGCGACAGAATCATCGGCCCGAGGGTGAAGAAGAGGATGCCGAGAATCCAGGGGGCGATGAAGATGTACGCCGTCCGGTTCTCTTCCCTTTGCCGGTGGCTCAGCTTGCGCCGGAACTCGGGTGCGTAGATCCACGCGATCAGGATTGCGACGATGGCAACAAAGACCACGGCGGCAATCGCCCAGTTGTACGGCGGCAGGGTTTCCTCCCGAAGGAGCGTGTCCATTCGGTTTTGGGCCCGAGTATTGCCATTGACAAGTTCAACCTTGGCAGTCGACGTTCCGTCATAGACCCGGCTGTGAGTCTGCTGGGCAATCGTGCTGACTTCGTTCCAGTAGATTGCGCTCGGCGAGAAGACCACGTAGGGGACGGCTTGGTCAGTGATGATTCGGTTCTGCGGGACCTGCTGCTCTTCCGGCGTGTTCGGCCCGGGGATCCACGGTTCGGCGAGGGCTTGCTTGCGAATGGCCGGCTGGGCCACGCCCGCAACGGCCATTGCCTTCATACCCGGCGCACCTGCCATCCATTGGGTTAGCAGCCAGGCTTCCTTCGGATGGGGCGTGCTCTTGAGGATGCAGTAGCCCGAGCCACCGGTGGGATAAGCGCGGGTGCCGTCTTTGTAGCCGGGAGCGAGGGCGATGTCCCAATCGAAGTAGCCGGGGTCACCCTTCACGAGCGCCTTGCGCATCTCGGGGACTTCCCAGATGCCGCTTTGGAACATGGCGACCTTCTGTTGGGTGAAGAGCAGGCGCGAGCTGGTGTTCTGCGACTGAATATCGACCGCGCTCGGCATGAAGCGCTGTTTCAACGTAAGGTCGGCGCTGAACTGGAATGCCCGGATGATGCCGGGGTCATTCCACCGAATCTCTTTCGGGGCCTTGTAGTCATCGGCAATGCGATGGCCGGTCGAGAGGTAAACCATGTCGGTGAACAGGCCCTGCCATCCGGGGGCATAGCCCCATTGGGTCGGGCGACCGTTCGGGCCCTTCTTCGTGAGCTGCTGCATCACCCAAAGGAAGTCTTTTTCCTTCAGTTCGGGGCGCACTTCCCAATCCCAGGTCCAGGTGCCATCGGGATAGGGAATGCCGGCTTCGCGGAAAAGCCGTTTGTTGTAATAGACCACGGCGATCGGAGCGATGTCTCGCGGAAGCACGTACAGCTTGCCATCCAGCGAGTGGGCGTCGACGATCTCTTTGTAATAGTCCTTGATGTTGAAGCCAGGGACCTGGTCGTAAAACTGGTTGAGCTCCAGGAGCGCCCCGCGCTTGGCATAGCGCTGGAAAAACTCGGGATTCATCATGGCGACGTCGGGAGCGACGCCCGCCGCATATTGGCTCAGAAGCTTGGTGAAGTACTGGGCGTAGTCGACGGCCTCCAGTTTCACCTTAATGCCGGGGTGATTCTTCTCGAAGTCGGCGATGGCCGGGCGAAGCGCCTTGCGGATGGATTCATCGCCGTCCCAGACCACAAACCTCAGTTGGACCGGAGCGGCCGACGCGAGGGTCGAGGCCAGGAGTCCAGCACCAATCAAGAGATTACGAAACGTTTCGCGGAACTTCATCATTCAGCTTCTTGTCACGAGGAAACGAAGAGGGGGGACAAAGCAGGCCCTCCCTCCGAGGGAGGAAGAGCCTGCTGGGAATTGGCTTGCTTAGAAGCGGTAGCCGACGTTGAACGCGAACAGGTTGCCGCGGTAGCCGTTGTCAGCCTTGTCGCTCAGGTGAGCGGTGACTTCGAAGAAGATGCTCTCGCCGAGCTCCTTGCCCGCGCCGCCTCGGATGCCGAACACGCTGTTCGCGCTGCCGAAGTCGATGGTGGAGACGCCAGCACCGAAGAAGAAGTAGGAACGAGTTCCGTCCTCGCCCGGGCCGTAGAACTTCTGGTTGACGAGGATCGGGATCACCGTTCCGCGCTTGCCGCGAAGGTTCTTCGCGAAGTAGTCGATGGAGAAGTACGAATCGCCACCCTTGAACAGCGGGCGACCGAACTGCCAGTCGAGACCAACGTTGAAGAGCGAGCTATCCTCGTCCTTCAGCTTGTCGTCGATTGGGATGGCCAAACCGCCGCGCAGGCTAACGCCCTTGGCGCCGAAGTCCACCGTCTTTTGCGTATATTGGGCAGAAGCCCCCGCACTCATGCCGAAAGCAGCAACCACTGCCGCAACCATCAGATTGTTTTTCATTCCGATTAATCCTGACCCCGGGCGGAAGACGCTTCCGCTCCGTCCCTTCCCGTATTGTAACCTGATCCGAATCTGAATGCCACCAAACTCTTCGCTATGGCACGAATCAAGCTTCAATCAGACGATTCTGTCGTCATTCTCGTTGATCTTCAGACCCGTTTCCTGGCCGCAATCCACGAAAGTGGACGTGTTCGCGAGCGCGCATTGTTCATTGCCCAGGTCGCGAAGGTGCTTGGGGTCCCCGTGCTGGCCACCGAGCAGGTTCCCGACCGCATGGGCGGGCTGGAGGAATCCTTCGTAGAGACCCTCTCGTGGCCGCCTTTTGCCAAGTCCAGCTTTTCGTGCTTGGGGTCGCGCGAGTTTGCCGATGTTTTGGCGGGCTCGGGACGTCGGCAGGTGATTTTGGTCGGGATTGAAACTCACATCTGCGTGAGTCAGACTGCTCACGACCTGCTGGATCTGGGTTTGTCTGTCGTGGTGTGCCCGGATGCGGTCTCATCGCGGTCGCTGGATCGGCACAAGCTGGGCATGGAGCGTCTGCGCGATGCCGACGTCATCCCCATCCACGCAGAGGCGGTTGCTTATGAGTGGATGAAGTCAGCGGAGCATCCGAAGTTTCGCGAGGTACTTGGTCTGGTGAAGGAGTTGGGGGTTGGGAGCTAGGAGTTGTGGAGTTGGGAGTTGGGCGGAGCGGAGCTTGCGAAACTTGAAACGTGAAGACCGGGCTCCACACTCCAAGCTCAAGCTCCAAACCCCAAACCCCTTTCCGCCCAACTCCTAGCTCCTAGAGG
The DNA here is from genome assembly GCA_049317025.1 of Fimbriimonas sp. Taxonomy (GTDB): domain Bacteria; phylum Armatimonadota; class Fimbriimonadia; order Fimbriimonadales; family Fimbriimonadaceae; genus Fimbriimonas. The sequence continues at coordinate 21,513 of JBMOJD010000026.1, forward strand.
AATGCGCCAAGATGGGTGAGACAGGACTCACATGATCTTAAGTACCCTTCTGTTTGGTATGACCCTCGCGACAACGCCACAAGACACGATTCAATGGAAGCAGGTTGCGCCCGGCGTTTGGAAAGGTGTGGTGGGGCGGAAGGACGAGCCCACGCTCTTGTCGGCTGCGGTCGCGAAGCCTAGCTTGGAGGCCCTCCGTGAGCTTGGATCGAAGGGAGAGACCGCCCTTCAGCCATTTCTTTCGTCTCGAGGAGGAGTGGCTTCTGATTTCGCCTCGGTCCGGATTCCCCTGGGAGCAGATGAAAAGCTCTACGGTTTGGGCCTCCAGATGGAGGGCTCCAATCGGCGCGGTGGGGTCTACCATTTGCGGGTCGATCACTATGCCTCTGGCAATGACCGGCTGCACGCCCCAGTTCCGCTCTACGTGAGTAGTCGGGGGTACGCGGTGCTGTTCGATACCTCGCGACCGTGCTCAATCTATATGGGGGTGGGCAATCGGGTGGACGGGCACAATCCCGCGGCCCGAGATCGCAACACGGACCCGGCTTGGGACGCCCAGCCCCCTTCTGAGGTGGTTGAAGCTAGTGTTCAGGGTCCGGGCTTGACGGTCTACTTGTTCGAGGGGCCAACTCCGATGAACGCGATGCAACGTTACAACCTATTCTGTGGTGGGGGTGCGTTGCCTCCGAGGTGGTCCCTGGGTTTTTGGCATCGGACGCCTTCGCTGGCCACGCAAGCGGCAGTTGAATCGGAAGTGGCAGAGTTTCACAAGCGTGGATTTCCGATTGACGTCCTGGGATTGGAGCCGGGCTGGCAATCCGCGTCGTATCCCTGCACCTTCGAATGGAGCAAGGAGCGATTCCCGAATCCGGCTTCGCTCGTGTCCTCCCTAAGCAAAGATCATGTGCATGTCAATCTTTGGACAAACCCGTACGTTTCGGAAAAGTCGCCGATCTATTCGGCCCTGACCAAGGAGTACGGCTCGCACATGGTCTGGCTTGGCCCAGCCCCCGACCTCTCGATGCCCGCGGCATCGAAAACGATTCGGGACTTCTTCACTCGGGAGCATCTGGACATCGGTGTGAGTGGATACAAAGTCGACGAGATCGACGGATTTGACAACTGGCTTTGGCCGGACCACGCGACTTTCCCGTCCGGGCTGTCGGGAATTCGGATGCGCCAGGTGTACGGATTGCTCTGGCAAAGAGAGCTCGACGCTATGTTTCGCAAGAGTGGGAAGCGCACCTTTGGCTTGGTTCGGGGTTCGAACGCGGGGGCCAGCCGATTCCCCTTTGCGATCTATAGCGACACCTACGACCTGCACCAATACATCACGGGGATGGCGAGCACGGGCTTTTCGGGGGTCATGTGGTGTGCGGAAGCCCGTGATGCGGAGAACGGCGAGGAATGGGTGCGGCGGTTGCAAACGGCGGCCGTTTCGCACATTGCGCAGTTGAACGCGTGGGCTTCCGGGACGAAGCCCTGGAGCTATCCCGGATTTGACGATCCGGTGAAGGCAGCGATGCTTTTCCGGACCCGACTGACTCCCTACCTCTACACCGCCTTTGCTCAGTATCACCGTCAAGGCACTCCCGTGATTCGCCCGATGGCCCTGGTGGATGGTGGAGAAGAGACAGACCAGTTTCTTCTGGGCGACGACATTCTCGTCGCTCCGATGGAAGGAAAGATGAAGTCTCGCCGAGTGCGGCTTCCCAAGGGCAATTGGTACGAGTTTGGGTCAGGCAAGCTGGTTGGGAACGGCACCGTCGTCGAGATCGCACCGTCTCTGATGGAGATGCCGGTTTTTGTCCGGGACGGAGCTTTGCTTCCGACGCTCAGCGACGACGCCCGCAATTCCACGATGTCTCCGCAGTCGCGGGTTGTGGTCCGGTACTACGGCAGTGCGCCGGGCGCGGGCTGGTTGTACGACGATGACGGCGAGACCTACGCATTCGAGAAAGGCGATTTTGGTTTGCACCGACTTAGCTTGGATTCCACTGGCCAGGTTCTGGCTCGCCTCGTGGATGGTCGCAGAAAGCTCGCGCTCGCAGCATTGAGCGTCTTGCGCGTGAATTAGAGTTTGCGTTTAGAAATCAGTACCTCCCGGCTTGGTGAGTCGGGAGGTACGGGTCGCTAGCCCAAGCCGCGGCCGGTCAGAGCCGAGCCCTGCAGGATCAAATCCGCCACCGCGTAGGAGCGGCGGATATCCTGGAGGCAGACTTTGGCGCGGGAGCCGATGGCTTGTTCGCCTTCGATCAGCTCCATGAAGAAGCCACCGTCGGTCCAGCCGATGGCCTTCGTCACCGACTCGAACGAGGACCGGCGTACGTTGACTTCAAGCACCTGGGCGCGACGGAATCCCATCGTGAGCCGATCGAACTCTTCGATGGTGCCCGACCGAATCTCGTACTCCTCGTACTCCATGTCGAAGTTTGCCCGGATGTAGATTCCCCGGCGCATGGCGTGCTCGAGCTCTTCCACATTCTCGCCATCCAGGCCGATGAGGGCTTCAACGACGGATGGGTGGCACTCGACCAAGAACGCATTGCCTGGTTCCTTCGACCGACGCCACATGTCGCGCTCGACGAGGAGGCTGACGGTCTCCTTGCTGCTGATACGGCCAACGCCTTGGCACATGGGGCAGATCTCGGTGATTTCTTGGGTCACTGATTCGCCGGTGCGCTTGCGGGTCAGTTCGACGAGGCCGAGGGAGGAAATTCGGCCAACACGCGTTCGTGCGCGGTCCTTTTCCAAGCCCTTGGTGAAGTGATCCAGAACGCGCTTGCGGTCGGTCTCCGACTCCATATCGATGAAGTCGACGACAATGATGCCGCCCATGTCGCGGAGGCGAAGCTGGCGGAGGACCTCATCGGCGGCTTCGAGGTTGGCGCGGACGATGGTGTCGTTGAGGGACGTGCTGCCGACCTGCTTGCCGGTATTGACGTCAATCGAGGTCAGGGCCTCCATTTCGTCGATGATCAGCGAACCGCCCGACTTGAGGGGCACCTTGTGCTGCATCAGGCGCTCAAGCTCTTTCTCGATGCCGTAGTAGTCGAAGATCGGCATGTCCTTGTCGTACAAGGTGATCTTCTCTTTCATGTCGGTGGCGACCATGCCCGCGACGAGGTGAACCTTTTCGTATTCATCCGGATCGTCGATGGTCATGCAGTCGATGCCTTCGCCAAACATGTCGCGAACGGTTCGGAAAAGCAGGGTCTGGTCGCGGTGGACGCAGGCGGGGGCGCGCAGCCGGGTGGCATTGCGGAGGACATCGACCCAGAGATGCTGGAGGTAGGCGACGTCGCTGCGCAATTCGAGGTCCGTGTGGCCCTCGCACTCGGTTCGCATGATGAGGCCAAAGCCATCGGGAATGATCTTGTCGCCGATCTTGCGCAATCGGTCGCGCTCGGCTCGCGATTCGATCTTGCGGCTGACACCAACGCTGCTGGACTCGGGTTGGAGGACCACGTAGCGCCCAGGTAGAGCGATGCGAGTGGAAACGCGGGCTCCCTTGGTGCCACGCGGTCCCTTGGTGACCTGGACCATGAGCTGTTGGCCAGGCTTCAGGAGGTCCTTGATCTTGCGTCGGCTCAGTTCGCTGCGACGGATGCTGGCGGGGCTGCCATCGTTGGCGACCTCGGGGATGATGTCGGCGACATAGAGGAACGCGTTCCGTTCCAGGCCGATATCCACGAAGGCGGCATCCATGCCGGGGAGAACGTTCTGAACGATGCCTTTGAAAATGGAACCGACGACTCGCTCTTCTCGCTCAACTCGGTATTCGGTGAGGAGGCCATCTTCGAGGAGGGCAATGCGGGTTTCGCGATTCGAAACATTGACGACGATCTCGGTGGATCGTTGGCCCGGTTTGGTGGGTCCCGGTGCGGGGCTGCGGCGACGGCCGCGATTGATTTGTGCCATAGGGTTCTTCGGCGCGGTATTTTGCCAGCAGTCTACCCTTCTGAGTTTGCGGGCGAAGGATGAATGGTGCGTTCCGATGTCACAATCAAGCCATGCCCGAGTTGCTCCATACCGCCGTTTTTGGTCTTCCCCCGGCTCGCATCGGCAAAGTGCGGGAAGTCTACGACCTCGGGAAAGAGTTGCTGATCGTGGCCACCGACCGGATTTCCGCTTTTGACGTCGTGATGGCAAACGGAATCCCGGACAAGGGGTGCATCCTCACCCAGATGAGCACCTGGTGGTTTCATCACCTCGGCCACATTTGCCCCCACCACCTGATCTCGACCGATGACATCGAAGTGCAGCGGCGATGCCAAGAGCCACAGCCGGAGTTGGCGGGACGCAGCGTCATTGCTCGCAAAGCCGTACCCCTGACCATCGAGTGCGTCGCTCGCGGTTACATTGCCGGGTCGCTTTACAAGGAGTACCGGAACGAAGGCGGCAAGATTCATGGACTCGACCTGCCGGAGGGCCTCGCCGAAAGCGAGAAGCTCCCAGCGCCAATCTTCACCCCGGCCACGAAGGCGACCGAAGGCCACGACGAGAACATCAGCTTCGCCGAGGCAGAGAACCGCGTGGGGGCCGAAGTCGCGGCCAAGGTTCGTGACTGGACCCTCCAGCTTTATGCCGCCGCCGCCGAGCATGCAGCCAAATCCGGGATCATCCTCGCCGATACCAAGTTTGAATTTGGCATCACCGAAGATGGCCCGATCTGGATCGATGAGGCGCTGACCCCGGATAGCTCGCGATTCTGGGATGCGACCCTCTACGAACCCGGACACGCCCAGCCTAGCTACGACAAGCAGTTCGTCCGCGATTATCTGGAGACTCTGGCCTGGGACAAGCGCCCGCCTGGTCCGGTTCTTCCGGCCGAGATTGTCGAGAAAACCCGGGCGAAATACCTGGAAGCGTTCGGACGCCTCACCGGCCAAGAGCTCGCCTGATGTTCCTTCTGTACAACCTTCTTCTCACCATCTTCAGCCCATTTTGGGTTCCGTGGATGTGGTGGCGGGCTCGGCAGCGCGCCGAAGCCCCGAACTGGAAGGAGCGCACGGGCAACTTCACTTTGCCCAAGAAAGAACGGCCCCGCATCTGGTTTCACGCCGTCTCCGTCGGCGAGGTCGTGGCCTCGATCCCAGTGCTTCACGCCATTCGTGAAGCTTGGCCCCAAGCCGAGATCGTGCTGAGTGTGACGACCAGCAGTGGCCACAAAACCGCCACCGACCGCCTGACCGGCCTCTACGATCACTTGATCTACTTCCCCATCGACGTTGCTCGCTTTGCCCTGGCTTCGGTCGGGCGGGTCAAGCCGGACGTGGTGGTCATCATGGAGACGGAGCTTTGGATGAATTTTCTCTGGGCCGCGAAGGTGTGGGACGCCCGGACTCTGCTTGTCAACGGCCGCATCAGCGACCGCAGCTACCCCCGTGCTCGTCGGTTGAAATTTTTCTATCGCGCCCTGCTCAAGATGGTGGATCGTTGCCTGATGCAGACCCCGCAGGACATGGAGCGGATTCTCGACCTTGGCGCAGCTTCGGCTGAGGTTGTGGGCAACTGCAAGTTCGACCAAGCTCTCGATACGCCCACTACCGCCCTGGCGGGACTTAATCTTGACCCTCAGAAGCTGACGATAGTGATCGGTTCAACCCGGGGTGTGGAAGAGGAGGAGTTCGTGGTCGCGGCGCTGGCCAAGCTCGACCCGCGCCTGGAGCGGATTCAGGTCCTCCACGCCCCTCGGCACATTGAGACCGCCCCTGGCTTGGCCGCGCGGGCGCGACGGACGTTTGGCGCGTGCGCCCTTCGCTCACTGGGCGAAACTGGTGCCTACTTGGTGCTGGATACTTACGGCGAACTCGCGGCGGCCTACCGGAGTGCAGATATTGCCGTGATCGGCGGCGGATTCGAGAATCTTGGCGGCCAGAACCTGGTGCAGCCCCTCGCGCTCGGGATTCCCGTGGTCCACGGGCCACACATGCAGAATTTCCGGGATGTTGCCGAATCGGCCCGGCGCGTGGGCGCGACGCGGGTTTGTGCTACTGCGGATGACCTAGCTGCCACGCTTGACGAGTTGCTGAACTCGCCCAGCGAACGCCTAGAGATGGGCCGGGCCGGGCACCAACTCATCCAATCGGGCGCGGGGGCCTCCCAACGGATCGCCCAAGCCATTGTCGCCGAATCGGAGCGCGGACGCCCCGTCCGCTAGCGGAGCTTGGACGCCTCGTCCAAGGCCAACCCGCGCGCCGAGATTCGGGTACACCCAACCTCAGACCCATGATTCTAGAGACCTTCCCGAACCCGGCTCCCCAGCGAGATTTCACGATCTTCCACACTTGCCCCGAGTTCACCAGCGTGTGCCCCAAAACGGGCCAGCCCGATTTCGCCACCATCGACCTGGAGTACATCCCAGACGAGCTTTGTGTTGAGCTTAAGTCGCTGAAGCTGTACTACTACTCCTTCCGGAACGAAGGGATCTACTACGAGGCCGTGACGAACCGCCTGCTCGATGAGATCGCCGCCGTCACCAAGCCGCGATGGATGCGGGTCACGGGCCGATTCAATGTCCGCGGTGGCATCGCCTCGGTCATCACCGTCGAAACTGGCCCCCGACCAGCATGAAGAGATTCCTCATTGCCCGCCTCTCCGCAATGGGCGATGTGGTCTGCACGCTTCCTGCCGCCGTTGCGTTGAAACGGCAGTTTCCCGAGTCAGAAATCGTCTGGGCAGTGGACCCGCGCTTCTCCGCCATTGCCCGGCGATGCTCGGCGGTCGATACGGTCGTCGAAGTCAAGCCGAGCTTTCACCCCCGAACTTGGCCCCGGTTTGAGGGCGAGTTTGATGCCGCCTTCGACCTCCAAGGCCTGACCAAGAGCGGCCTCTGTCTGGTCCACGCCAAAGCAAAGCAAAAGCTGGCCTACCACTGGTGCCGCGAGGCGGCTCGGTTCTTTTCTCAACCTGTGTTGCCTGATCCGACCTCGCTGCATATTGTCGACCAGTACGTGGATGTCGTCCGTGCCTTCGGAGTCGAAGCCGACCAGGCCGAGTTCGGTCTGCGGCCAACGGAGGAAGATCTGAGCAGTGCCGCTGAACTCTTGAGGACGACAGAGTCGTTCGTGATCTTGAACGGAGGCGCTGGCTGGGTTACCAAGCGATGGGCGCCTCAAAGTTTTGGCAAGCTCGCCGATTTCCTGAAGACCCGGGGACAAACTGCCGTCCTCATCGGGGGCCGCGCGCCCGCCGATCTTGCCGTCGCCGATGAGATCGTGGCGAGCACCAAGGCACCAATCCTGAATCTTGTTGGCAAGACCTCAATGGGTGCCTTGGTTGCCCTCATTTACCGCGCCAAAGCCCACGTCGGGGGCGACACCGGCAGCACCCACATTGCCGCCGCGCTGGGAGTTCCAGCTGTGGGGCTCTACGGCCTGACCCGCCCCCAGCGGTCGTGCCCGTACGGCCAGATTGACCGATGTATCCACAACCCCGCTGGCCTCAGCCAGATCGGGGTTGACGACGTGATCGTCAAAGTCGAGGAGGCCATCGCTTGAAGCTGCTTACCCTGGACGAAGTGTTGGCCCTCCGGGCTGGTCGTCGGTTGGTTTTCACCAATGGTGTGTTTGACGTGCTCCACTCTGGCCATGTGCGCTACCTGGCCGAGGCGCGAGCGCTGGGCGATCTCTTGATTGTGGGGATGAATGCCGACGCCACCGTCCGACAATTGAAGGGTCCGACCCGGCCCATCCACACCATCGCGGATCGCGCTTTCGTTCTCTCGGCCCTGCGAAGTGTCGATGGGGTGGTGGAATTCGAGGAACGAACCCCCGAAGCCCTCATCGCGATCCTGAAGCCAGAAATCCATGTGAAGGGCGGGGACTACCGCGAGGAAGACCTCCCCGAGGCGCGTATCGTGCGCGGATACGGCGGCGAGGTCGTCCTTCTTCCCTTCAGCGATGGCCATTCGACTACGGGAATCCTGGCCAAGCTGGCTACTTCAGAAACCGGTTGAGGGTGGTGCGGATTTCTTCGACGCGCTGCTCGTTGGTCAGGCCCGCGTAGGAACCGTGCGAATCGGAATCGCCCCCATAGACGCAATCCTCCAGGTGGGTGGTCAGCATCAGGACCCCGAACTGGTCGAGCGCAGCCCGGAGCGCAGCGACCTGGGTAAGCACGTCCACGCAATAACGGTCGTCGTCCACCATCTTTTGCAGGCCATTCACCTGCCCCGAGATTCGGGCGAGTCTCCGGCTCGCGTCTTGCTTGAGTGAATCACGCATATCTGTCATCTGAATTATGCTCGATGACCCAAATGTGCCCTTGGCCACAATCGCGGCGCGGTGAATCCCGTTATAATCTCCGACATGAAAGGCATGGTGATCGGTCAAAAGATCACGGCTTGGATATTTGCCAAGTTCTACTTCCGCTTTCGCGGCGGATTGCGGGGAGTTGACACTCACTACGTGCCTCAGACCGGTGCAGTGATCGTCGCCCCGACCCACCTCAGCGTGGTGGACCCGCCCGCCTTGGCCTACACCAGCAAGCGGTTCATGCTCTACATGGCGAAAGAAGAGCTGATCAACACGCCTATCATCGGTTGGTTTTGCCGCAGCATCGGTGCCTACCCCGTGAAGCGCGGCGAAGGCGATACCGAATCCATCCGCCGATCGATCGCTTACCTCGAGGCGGGCGAAGCTCTTTGCGTCTTCCCCGAAGGCACTCGTGGCGACGGCGTGACGATGCTCCCGATCAATCGCGGGGTCGCCATGCTGGCGAAGAAGACGGGCGTGCCCGTGGTCCCCGCCGCCATCGTGGGCAGCCATATCGTGCGGCCCCGGCGCGGACTCAAGGCCGGTCGGGCCGAAGTTGTGGTGGTGTTCGGCCCGCCCTTCACATATGCCGACTGCGCCGGAGCCAACGAGCGCGAAACTCGCGAGAAGTTCATGCAAGAGCTTCAGAGTCGTTTGCTCGCGCTCAGCGCCTCGCAGGGCCTCCCGCTGAATCCAGCACCTAAAGACGCCGCGAAAAACTGAGCGAGTAGACGTTCCGGTTCCCGGCCGTGATCCATCGCACGGCGATGGTTTTGGCCGGTCGGTATTCGAAGCCTGCCGAGATATCAAGCCCATCGTGCTCGGCGAGGATGGCGACTTCCCGAGTGAACGGCAGATAGAGGCCAACGAACCCCGCACTGCGAGCCAGCGCGAAGACTCCCAAAGTGATATCGAGGTTGCTTTCGCCTGTCGGGGTGTAAACCGCCTCGCGGAAGGTCAGGGCGACGAAGAGCTTTCGTCCCTCATCGCTCCGGTTGAGGGCATCCACAATACCCATGCTGATTCCCGGCGAGACGCCGGGCACGGCAGCGAGGTATTGGTAGCCGGCATTGAAGGTCGAGTTAAGACGAGGATCGCTCAGCACACCGGTCCGGAATTCAACATCCACACTCGAGTCCACGCCGTAGGCGAGCCGGTGCATCACGGACTCATCGGCGGCACCTTGGTAGCTAATCTCGTACCGTGCGATGCCCTTCAGGACCTTTCGCGCCGTCGGAACATTGATCAAACGATCGGCTGACGCCAGGCTCGCCAAGCCGCACACCATCACAAGCAAAGGGAGCCTCATCGCGACCATTGTGGCACCACCAGGGGAGGCAGTGAATCCTCAAGTTGTTCGCGCAGATGTTCGTGCTGGGCCGGGAGGCGGAGGTGGGTGCCAAGTTCTTCCATCGCTTCGTCTACGCCAAAACCGGGGGGATCTGTGGCGATCTCGAACAGCACGCCACCGGGCTCGCGGAAGTAGATGGAATGGAAATAGGACCGATCCAGTACCGCGCTCACGTTGAAGCCGACTCCCACGAGGCTCTGCCGAATTATCTCCTGCTCTTCCTGTGTGGCCACCCGAAATGCGATATGGTGAACCGATCCGTGTCCGGCGCGTGCTCGCGGGGCATGAAGCTCGGTGCGGACATCAACATGGGCGCGCCGCCCATCGCCGACCTGGTAAACCACGCGCACATCGTCATCATCCGGTGATCGGGTGAACCCAAGGTGCTGGACCAGAGTCTCGTCGGTGTAGTCCAAGACCTTCTCAAGCAGCGTGACCGAGTGCATTCCTCCGATGGCATGTTCGACGGGCACAGGCCCCGCGGCTAACGCGGCTGGAGCTTGGTAGCCCGGGTCACCGACCAGCTCTAGTTGCAAGCCATCGGGAGCGAGAAAGGTCATCGCCATCACGCCGTCGCGCTCGACGGGCATCTCGAATGGGACCACCTCGGCGGCAAAGCGATCGATCCAAAATCCGAGGGAATCGACCGGAACCGAGAGCGAAGTGGCCACCACCTGCCCCGCGCCCGGTCGGCTCTGGTAGCCGTCGGGATACGGGAAGAACGTGAGGATCGTCCCGGGAGTGCCGAGGCCATCGCCATAGTAAAGGTGGTAGGCGAAGGGGTCGTCGAAGTTGACGGTCTTCTTCACCAGCCGCAGACCGAGAGTGCCCGCGTAGAAGTCCACATTCTCCTGGGCTGGGCCGCTGATGGCCGTCATATGGTGCAGTCCGAGAATGCCACTCATCGGGCTAGTTTGACCGATTCGAGCGCCGCCGGAAGCCCTTTGTTCATGTCACCGACGAGTTCTACTTGGCTCTGGGCAAACTCTTCCAGGCGCCGGGCCAGTCGGTCATCGCTCACCCCGAGGATGCGAATCGCGAGCAAGGCGGCATTGCGCGAGTTGCCAATGGCGACGGTGGCGACGGGTATGCCGCCCGGCATCTGGACAATGGAATAGAGTGAATCGACCCCTCCGAGGGCTCGAGTGGTTACGGGCACCCCGATGACTGGCAAGGTGGTGAGCGAAGCCACCATTCCCGGCAAGTGGGCGGCACCGCCAGCTCCGGCGATGATCACTCGGAGGCCTCGGGAGCGAGCCGTCTTCGCGTACTCCACCATCGCCTCGGGCGTCCGGTGAGCACTGACCACCCGGACTTCGTATGGCACGTCGAACTGCTCAAGTTCCTGGATGGCGGGCGCCATGGTTTCTAGGTCGCTCTGACTGCCCATGATAACGCCGACGATGGGTTGCATCCCTAGAGGTTACACGGAAAGTACACTCCGCACATGCTCGCTTTGCTTGCGCTTGGCCTCACGAATCCCCTCGCTACCACCTACACGTTTGAGCTTGGGGCGACGGTCGGGGGCGAACCGTACTACTCGGTGGCCGACACAACGCTGGACGCGGAGTTGCCGGACCAAGTTTTTGGCGCGAGTCCCTATCTCAGCGGTGGCCCCCGCAAAGCGATCCTTATTCGATTTTCCGAGCTACGCCATGCTCTGGGGGCGAATCTGCGCGTCACCAACGCCTACCTGGAGCTGACCCCGACGGTGAAGGGCACTGCACCGCTCACGCGAGCCGACCTGGTGCAAGCGCCGTGGGGCGAGGGTCCGTTCGCCTCGATTTCGTCTAGGTTGGTGCCTTCCGCGGTGCCAGTGGTGGTCAACTGGGCCTCGACCTGGAAGCAACGGCGAACGGGAGCACGGTCGGCCAGCTGGCAGCAAGCCGGGGCTTCTGGCCCGCAGGATGCGGTTGCCATCGCCGGAGCCTCGGGCGCATGGGGAGAGACTTTCCGCGTGGAGGGCCTTGGCGCAACCGTGCAAGCCATGGTGGATCGGCCCTGGGCGGACGAGGGCATTGCGCTTCGATTTGGAGCTGAGGTGGAGTTTTACAGCTCGCAGTACCCGACCGGTCATCCCCGCTTGGTCGTGACCGCCGAGCCCGCCCCTGCCCGCAAGGGAGCCGATCTGGCCGTCCGGAGCTTGCGCCGGAACGGCGACCAGTGGGAGGCCGAACTGATCAACCTCGGCGACCGCCCGATCTCGGCCTACGGGGTGGAGTGGTGGATTGATGAAAAGAAGGTTGCCGCCGTGGATTCGGCGACTCCGATTGGGGTCGGCGAGCGTCGGGTCGTGAGCCGCAAAGCCTCTGGACCCCAGTCGAACCCTGACCCGCGCACTCGCCCCGTCGAGGTCCGCGCCCTTCCCGGCGTCCAGGATGTTGACCCATCGAACAATGCCTTGACCTCGTACGAAGGGGCCAAGAGCCTGGATGTTGCCGTGCCCACCGGGGCACCGGCTGGATTCGCTTCCGCGGAGGTCTGGGCCCAAAACCTTGTGCAGCGCTGGAACGAGGTCGCGGCGGAACGCAGTCGGTTCGCCGCTGATCCCGAGGGCGCGCTCGTCCGGCTGCAAATCGCCAGCTTTGATTCGACTACTCCAAGCCTCACCCTGTCGCCCGCGGTTTCCGAGAAAGAGAACTGGCGTCGACTTGGCGATGCCCTCGGCATGGCTCCGCTGAGCGCGCTTCGGTTGACCAGCAAAGCCCCGGCGGGCTACCTGCCCGCCTTCGCGGGTCCGAGTGGTATCGGCGACAACCGATACGACGGGACGGTTCCTAGCCAGGTGGCCTTGCCCACGGAGCCGGAGATCAACCCGGTCATGGAGCTGTTGCCGCCGACACCTTACGGACCGCTCGCCAGCTTCGAGGTTGCCTGGCTGAATGCTTCCTTGCTTGATCCAAAGCTGACCCTCAACGGCTTCTTGGAATCGAAACCGAAGACGGCCCTGGTTTCGCTGCGGAGCATGAGCGGCATTGTTCTGGCCGATGTGGTTGTGCGAATCCTTCAGGTTGGAGCCGCCGGCGACACCGAGGTTTCGACGCAGAAGACCAGCCCCGATGGTGCCATCTTCATCGGCAGCCGTGACGGCAAGGGACCGTTTGGCAACCTGAAGCCGGACCTCTCGAACGGGCTCTGGCTCCTGGAGGCAACTCGGGACGGCGTGACCGATCGCCGATGGCTCCCTGCATGGCGGCTCTTCGACCTAACGAACCGCAGCAAACTCCCAACTGCCCTCCTCGACTTGCGCTTTGATCTGCCCCTGGGGGTGGTCGAGCGCGCGACCGACTTGGCCCTTAACCGGTTTGTGACCAGCTCGACCGATCTCGCCGCCAACATCCTGGCCCGATTGGTGGACGGAACGCCGGATACGGCAGTGACCTTGGGTTCAAAGCCCGGCGACTGGGTGGAATTGGACCTTGGCCGCGACCGAACCATTGGCGAGGTGGTCCTGGTCACGGACGCGGCCACTGTCCCCGGACGGGTGGATGTGCGCACCTACAGCACCGGCGAAAAGCCTGAGGAGGGTGGTCTCTGGTTTTCGCACCCGGACCTGAACTTCCTTCGCCGGAGCGGCGTGAAGTCTTCGGGGCCAACAGGAATCGTTTTGCGGGGACCAGGGGTCCAGGTCCGCTACGTGAGAATTGTGAACGTTAAGGGCGGTAACCTATCGTTGCAGTCCATTCGAATTCACCCGATGAGACCTTAATGAAAATGCCGTTGCATGTCGGTGGATTTCGAAGAACAATAGCGTAGGAATTCACGATGAAAGCAGTGGTGATGGCAGGCGGAGAGGGCAGTCGGCTACGGCCCGTCACGGCAAATCGACCCAAGCCCTTGGTGCCGATCTGCAACCAGCCGATCATGGAGCACATCCTGGAGCTCCTGAAGCGTCACCAGATCACCCAGGTTGTCTCCACGCTGTACTACCTCTCCGACGAGATTCAAAGTCATTTTGGCGATGGATCCGATTTCGGCGTGGAGATGTCGTACAGCATCGAAAGCGTGCCCCTCGGCACCGCGGGCAGTGTCAAGAAAGCCGAGGATCAATTGCGCGATTGCACGTTCCTGATCGTCTCTGGCGATGCCCTCACCGATTGCGACCTTACCAAAGCGATTGAGTTCCACAAGAAGAAAGGAAGTCTTGCCACCCTTATCCTCTATCGCGTGCCGAGCCCTCTAGAATTTGGTGTCGTTATTACCGATGACGATGGAAAAATTGTCCGGTTCCTGGAGAAGCCGAGTTGGTCAGAAGTCTTCTCCGATACGGTGAACACGGGCATGTACATCCTGGAGCCTGAGGTATTTGATTTCATGGAGCCGGGCCAGCCGTACGACTGGAGCAGCGACATCTTCCCCAGGCTCCTGGAAGAAGGCAAGCCGATGTTTGGCTACGTCATGGACGAGTACTGGACAGACGTCGGCTCGCTCAGCCAATATCGCGAGGCCCAGGAGCACCTGATGAGCGGTCGCCTCGACCTTCCGATCATGGGCATCGAAAAGCCCGGGCCAATCCTTCAGGGCCCAAACTGCCAGATTGACCCCAGCGTCACCCTCGTTCAACCCGTCTGCATCGGGCGGAACGTGAAGATCAAGCGGGGGGCGCGCATTGGCCCGTACACCGTGATCGGCGACAACACCTTCATCGAAGAAGACGCCATCATCGAGCGCTCGGTGATCTGGGATAGCGTTTACGTCGGCCCCAGCGTGGGGATTCATGGCGCAATCGTGTGCGCGCGAGCCACGATCAAGCGCGACACCAAGGTGCGCGAGGACGCCGTCATCGGCGACCGATGCCTCATCGATGTCGGCTGCACCATTCGCCCGCGAGTGAAGCTGTGGCCAGACAAGATCGTTGAGCGGGGCTCAATCGTCACGATGTCGCTGATCTGGGGCAGCAAGTGGCGCGGCAGCCTCTTCCGCGACCTCGGCGTTGCGGGGCTGAGCAACATCGAAGTCACGCCGGACTTTGCCACTCGCCTTGGGTCGGCATTTGGCTCTCTCTATCCCAACCGGGCCCGGATCGTCACGTGCCGCGACAGCACCCGAAGCTCGCGCATGTTGAAGCGGGCTCTCATTGCGTCCCTCCTCAGTGTCGGATGCGACGTCCTCGACCTCCGGAGTGCGGCCCTGCCGGTGGCGCGCCACTTCATCCGGTCCAGCGGTGCAGCGGCGGCCATCAGCGTCCGCAAGCTCCCGGGCAACTCGCGAGTTTCACTCATCGAGATGTTCGACGGCTCGGGCGCTTACCTCTCGCGGAACCAGGAACGGAAGGTCGAGACGATGTTCTTCCGCGAGGACTTCAAGCGGACCGACCCCGACGATCTTGGCATCATCGAGTTCGCCAGTCGAGCCGTCGAGGAGTACCAGGAAGACTTCCTCAAGCTCGTCGGCCTGCAAGAAGGCGGGCGGCGACTCCGCATCGTCTGTGACTACGGCTACTCCTCGCTGGCCAGCTTCTACCCCGCCATGCTCGCCCGCCTCGGGGTCGAGTCGATCAGCTTGAACGGCTACAACGACGCCAAACTCGCGCCGAGGTCGCAGACCGACGTCGATCAGCACGTTGCGAACGTGCGCCAGATCGTCGCGAACCTGGGCTATGACCTCGGAGTTCTCTTCACTGAGGAGGGCGAAAGGCTGACCGTCGTGGACGAATCGGGGCAAGTTCTCTCGGGGAATGCGCTGTTCGCAAGTTTGTGCAGCTTGGTGATCCAGACCTCCAAGAACCCTCGGCTGGCGATGTCCGTAACCGCGCCGACCCGGCTCGAGGATGTCCTCGTCCGGCAGGGCGCAGAAGTGATCCGCACCAAGGCCGACCCCCGTTCGCTGATCAGTGCGAGCCTCGACACGACCATCTCATTCGCCGGTGACGAGCGTGGCGGGTTCATTTTCCCCCAGCTGACGCCCGGCTTCGATGCGCCATTCAGCTTCGGCAAGCTGATCACCATGCTTCAGGAAACGGGTCTGCACTTGGCCGATGTGGCCCGGGGACTGCCAGAATTTCAGGTGGCCTACGAGCAGGTCCGGGTGCCTTGGGAATTTAAGGGCAAGGTCATGCGCCGAATTTCGGAGGAAGGCAACCAGGTTGAGCGCGTTGACTTGATGGATGGGGTGAAGCTGTTCGACAAGGACTC